>DASUSJ010000169.1:0-16807 GCA_036375155.1 Pyrinomonadaceae bacterium | reverse complement strand
AGGTCGGGAGTTCGATCCTCCCCCCCCCGCCACCAATTAGAATCAAACACTTACGGCAGAAACTGGCACCTGCCGTTTTTGTTTTTGTGACACATTTGTGAGGTAGACGGTTACGAACTCGGAATGAATTCGCACCAAGCTCGGGCCGGTGTAAACTTTGTCGCTTGCATTTTACAGAGCCTCAGGTTTTTGTCCATGGAGTTATCAACATCCAGCCTCGAACAATAGCTCTGTCTCAAGGATTCTTCCCTTTTCTGCCGTATTGCTTGCTTGAGCGGTAGAAAAGCCGACTGCCCGCAGGCTGCCGGGTCATTTCAGTCACGAGTCTGGACGATGAGCGAAGTAACGCGGGCAATGACGAGGCAGGACGTACTGCTGCGAATGGAAACACGATTAGTTTTTAGGGTTCGCAGACCGATCCCGACAACCCGCTCTTTACTCGATTCCATCCGTCGAGTCATCTCGATTAAACCACTTACTCAACAGAGCCGCCGCGGCCAATATTCCCGATACCAGCACGCCGACGGCGGCAAGAGGCGTCGCGATGGTCAGGGCCTTTCTGACGGGTGTGCCGAATTCGACGTTCGACATGCCCCATCGCTCGAACTGCTGCCACTTCATAACCGCTTGTCCCGGGTATTCGAGACCAAGTCCTTTCATTACATTTGGCATAGCTGTTTGCAGAACTGGATGTCCGGGGACGAAATGCACGCGCGGGTCGCTCTTGTATTCCGGCTTTGCCGAGTTATCAAAAACGATATAAGGCCCTTCTTCGAGGTGCTGCTCGAAGTTCGCGTCGTCGGCCTCGCCGATCATGAAGGTCGGAGTTCCCTTAAGCCAGATCACCTGTAGCAGTTCGCCCCGCCGTAGCATGCTATCAACGACACTCTTAACGTGTCCGATTGTCCCGGCCAAATTTACATCGTCACCGACTATGAAATTGACGGGCAGATAGTCGAAACCTTTATGCCCCGGCCAGGCGGAGATGGCGACTTCGTCAATCGGCACGCCGACGTAATCTATAGGCTCTCGCACCCCTAATCCGCGCGCCTCGGCTTCGCGTGCAAACTGCAATTCACGCCAGTCGTGCCCAAGCAGCGTGGCTATGGAAACATCTGTAGCGACGGGATCGTTCGAGGCGAGGATGCACCCGCACCAGCGCGGCTGGTTAGCTATCGGGCCGTCTCCCTCACCCACTATCAGAGCGTCCGTCACGCAAAGCGCCGGGCGGGAGACGGTCATGACATCCATAAACCGCTTTATCATATCGACGTCTCCGTGGTTGTAATTGCGCCATTCCTGGTTTACTACACCGACCCAATTCTTTAGTGCGCCAGAAATCGGCTCGATGTGATGATTTTTTGCTTTCGGTACATTGATAATTACGTCCGCGTCCAGAAGTGGCACTGGTAGTGGGACGCTTTTGATCACTTCGCCGTTCGGCACCTCGACCGTACGGTTCGCGACCTCATTGCTACCGAGGTCGATCAGCTCGGCACCCTCTCGTTCGGCGATCGCCGACATGCCGGTTATCCACATGCACTCGAGCGATGAGAAGAAACCGCCCGACGATTCGCCCACTTGCACCTTTGCTGCGCCCGCCTCCTTCGCGAGTTTGATCAATGCGCCGACCACGAGCGGATCAGTTGTGCATCCCTCATCGGAAGTATAGAAGACCGTCTGATTCGGTTTGATAAGAACGGTCGCGCCGTCCCGAATGAAAGCCCGCATTCCTCCCAAGTGATCGAGGGATTCGCGCACCAGCTGCAGAACACGCTCGGGCGAGAGATGCTTCTCATTCGTGTGTGCTATGGCGACAGTAGCGCCTTTTGTATCTGACATATTTTCCAAGTGAGTAACCATTCGGATTCAAGCTAAGCGGTGGAGACAGATCTATCACGTGTGGGGTAGCAGTGCTTTCCAGCCGCCCCCGGTTCGCTGCTTGACGGTCCCCCGAACCAATGACATCGCGATCATCAGAAGGCCCGCCACAAAACCAGACACCATACCGGAACGCTCGTAATCGAAGCCGAACACGGCGATCAATAACCAGCAGCCGATCACCGTGTTCAGCCATCGAAGCCCTCGCGTTACCTCCCAGATAGCTATGATCGAAAAGCTCGCGGCGAGTGCTCCGCAGATGACGCTGTTCGCTTTCGCCGCACCGCCGGTTCCGAAAACTCCCGTCGAAGCCATCAGCCAAATTCCAATACATGTGTTTAATAATCGTGCCCACATACGTCTTATATCAAAGCGGAGCCTTCTCGGCTCTCAACGGCATCTGGATCGAGTCCCAGGAACACCTTCCAAAACGATCTGCCTTTGTTCCGCTCGCTCTGGAGGAACTGCAGACTTGCCAGCATTTCATCTAGAGCTGGTCCTATCATCAAAACGGAAATGACCGCCGAGCCGAGGCAGGGCGTGCACCATGTGCCGAATAGGACTGGCTGTAAAATGACCAGGAGAATGCTCACAGCGCCTAGCGGGCCAACGGCTAGTCCGAAAACGATGACGATCCACGGCATTGTCCGCCAACGCTTGGTCCCGCCGATGACGCCCGTCACCGCGTCGACCAGATAACCTATTGCTCCGAGCGCCGCATCTGGAATCGGGAGGATCCGCGAGACGTTGGAATTAAGAATTTTTTCGCTGCCGTCACCAAAGAATGGCTCCCATACTGACTCGACCACGCGCCATTGATAAAGCGCCAGATAAACCGCGACCCCGAGCCCGACTGTTGCCAATCCAACGATCGGCAACCGCTGTGACCATTCCGACGGGTTGTAGCTCCATTCGTGAGGCTTGTCCGAAGCGTTTGTTTTGTCGTCGACTCTCATTCTGGGACTGCGCTAGGTAAACAATTGGATTCCGAGCGCGAACATGATCAGAAGAATTATCGCGACAACAAGGAAGATCCCGAATGCGATCTTTGCGATCGAAGCGGCTCCTCGGGCGATGCCTGAAAACCCCAGTCCGCCCGCGACGAGCGAGATAACAAAGGCAAGAATTGCAAGTTCCAATAGTCCCATATTCTCCTCCCTGACTTCACTCTTTTTACTTCACTAGTACGTAAGGACCCCTACCACATTCACGCCGGCTGCAATGAGCCTTCACTTAACTCACGTTCCTCGTCGTAACCATGTGAAGTTCCTCTTCTTCGATCAAGCAAATTCTAAATCTCGGCGGTCGCGAATACTTCGGTACTTCTACTCAATGTTACTAGGTGTTTGCACTCAAAAAGTCAGTGCGCCGGTCTTGCCAAATGATACGAAGGGCAGTAAACCTCACTGGCAACTTCGGGGTGGTTCGCAATTAAATTTGAAACTGGGTGTGCGCTACAGTCCATCCATAAACAATGGTGAGTGTTTTGCGCTTTGATAGGTTCCGTTTTGTTTTTGTGCAGTGATTTTATTTGTGAGCAGAAACACCCACGAGGAATGAGTGGTTACACTGATTTATCTGCGGGATTGAAATCATAGACTGATTGGAAAGTTTATCGGGAGGACTACTTGTTATGATTATCAATCAGATTAACCGCAGGCTGATTTCACGCTTTCGCAGATTGGCGTTCGAAAGCAACTTAAAGGCATTAGCTTTTGTAGTGCCGGTGCTATTGCTTGCGGCCTCGTGCGGCGAAAGCGTCAGCGAAAGAGTTGAAAAGGTCGGCGGCGTAACGGCGCGGCAGGTTATCGAGAATCCGACTGCTTATGTGGGAAAGACCGTAACGGTGAGTGGGAATGTCGAGGAAATCCATGGTCCGCAGGCGTTTAATATGGACAGCGGAGTGACGATGGGCGAGTTGCTTGTGGTTGGACGCGAGCCATTTGTTGGTGTGCCGGAGCGGGGCAATACCGCGTACGTAGTCAGCGACGTGGCGACGGTGACGGGCGTTGTCAGAATGTTGGTCGCCGCAGAGGTTGAGCGGGAGATCGGATGGGATTTGGATCCGGAGATCGAAGCTGAATTCAACGCAAAGCCGGTCCTTATAGCTCAAAATGTCAGCTTTCGCGCCGGAGCCGGTCGCCAGCCCGAGCAGGGAGAGATTGTTGACTACCTTGTCATTGTAACGGCGCCAGATCAACGATCGCTCGTCGGGAGGCGCGTGAAGTTCACCGATGTGAAGGTTCAGTCTGTAATCGGTGATCGAACATTCTATATCGGCCCTGACGAATCACAGAGGGTGCTGGTGGTGCTGGAACAGGAAAAGACACCGGGCAGTCCAGTTGAAGGAAAGGTCGACGTCAACGCCGGTCAAACCGTCTCCTTCAGCGGAGTCGTTGAGCGGATGCCGGGCGTCGAAGAGGCGGGCACGCGCTTCGGCCGGCTGACCAGCAAATCGGAGCTCGATAAATTCCGCGATCAGCCGGTTTTTATTCGCACCGATAAGGTGAATATCAAAGCGAAATGATCGGGCGGTTACAATTGCAGGAATTGTTTCAATGTTTAATGATCAATGCCTGATTTTTTTCGCTCGGCTTTCGGCAGCGCATCGCTATCGAGTCGCGCAAAAAATGTGCTTGTCGTCGGCTCTGGCAAGCCCGTGATTTGTTCGGGAGATTTGTGATGGATGACCTACTCGCAGCTCGTTCCCAAATGGCGATGTCTCTGGCCTTTCACATTATCTTCGCGGCCGTCGGAATCGCGATGCCCGTGTTGATGTGTATCGCCGAGTGGCGCTGGCTGCGTACACGGGAAGAGGTATATCTCACGCTCGCCAAAAGCTGGGCCAAAGGAACAGCAATCCTATTCGCAGTGGGTGCGGTTTCGGGAACGGTCCTCTCGTTTGAGCTAGGGCTGCTCTTCCCACGGTTCATGGCCCACGCCGGCGCTCTCATCGGAATGCCTTTCTCGTTGGAAGGCTTTGCGTTTTTTACCGAGGCGATTTTTCTAGGTATCTATCTCTACGGCTGGAACCGCATCCCGCCGCGGTCGCACCTTCTAGCGGGAGTGATGGTCGCCATTAGCGGCGCCCTTTCAGGAATTTTTGTTGTGATCGCCAACGCGTGGATGAACACGCCGACTGGATTCCGACTCGTGGACGGAAAGATCGTCGACATAGATCCTATTGCGGCGATGATGAATCCCTCAGCTCTTCCGCAGACCGTGCATATGACGCTCGCCGCATACGCTGCGACCGGATTCGCCGTTGCCGGCATTCATGCTTTTATGCTGTTACGCCGACCGCATAATCGATTCCATCAACTTGCATTATCGATCGCTCTCGTCGTTGGCGGAGTGACGGTGATTCTTCAACCACTCAGCGGCGATCTTCTGGCGAAGGCTGTAGCGCGGAATCAACCTGTTAAGCTTGCGGCATTGGAAGGACAGTTTGAAACCGAAAGCGGTGCGCCACTCCGCATCGGCGGGATTCCGGACGTAGAAAACGGGACAACCCGATACGCTATCGAAGTCCCCTACGCGCTGAGCATTCTCGCTTTCGGAGATCCGAATGCAACCGTACGCGGGCTAAACGAATTTCCTAAAGACCTGCATCCTCCGGTCGTGATCGTGCACGTCGCGTTTCAGATTATGGTCGGATGCGGAATATTAATGGCGGCAATTACAATTTGGGCTGCGTGGCGCTTTTGGCGCTTTCGAAAAAACCCGGCGAGAAGCTGGCTCAATTCGAAATGGTTTTTGCGGTTCCTGGTCGTTGCTGCCCCGCTCGGTTTTTTGGCTATCGAAACCGGCTGGATCGTCACTGAGGTTGGTCGACAGCCCTGGATAATTCACGGCGTCATGCGAACGTCCGAGGCAGTTACCTCGATGCCTGGCCTCGTAGTGCCATTTATCACCTTCACGGTTCTTTACATTTTTTTGGCAATTATCACGGCGTGGCTACTTTTCAGGCAAGTCGTCGCAAGTCCAGGAAACATTGAAACGCGGTCTAGAGACATCGGTGTGAATCGTGGAGCTTGAAACAATCATCGCGGGGGCGATCGTCGTTTCCCTGATCTTCTACGCCTTACTGGGCGGTGCCGATTACGGTGGCGGGGTTTGGGATTTGTTTGCGTTCGGGAAACGCGCGAAAAAGCAACGAGAGCTGATCACGAGCGCCATCGGCCCGGTTTGGGAAGCGAATCATGTTTGGCTAATACTCGTAATTGTTGTTCTTTTTACCGCGTTCCCGCCTGCATTTTCGGCTATCTCGATTGCATTGCATATTCCGTTGACGCTTCTGCTTATCGGCATTGTCCTTCGCGGGACAGCTTTTACGTTTCGGACGTACGATGTGCAGCGCGACAATGTGCAGCGTCGCTGGGGATTAGTCTTTTCGATTGCGAGCATAATTACTCCGATTCTTTTGGGAGTAGTTTTGGGCGCGATTGCGTCTGGAACTATTCGAATTGAAGAGGGGATCGTTACAATCGGATTTCTGAATTCCTGGCTTGCGCCGTTTCCAATCGCAGTTGGTTTTTTTGCGCTTGCACTGTTCGCCTTTCTCGCGGCAGTTTATCTGACTTTGGAAACCGGCGAATATGAACTGCAGGAAGATTTCCGTATTCGCGCACTAATAGCCGCCATCGTCGTTGGAATAATGGCTTTGACGGTTTTCGCTTTGGCCGGCAGCGGCGCTCCGAGGGTACGGGCCGGGATTAGCAACACTCCGTGGGCGCTTCTCTTACATATTCTGACAGGCATCTTCGCAGTCGGCGCTTTTTACAGTTTGTGGACTCGAAAATATCGGCTTGCAAGAATTGCGGCGGCCGGACAAGTTACCCTGATCCTGCTAGGTTGGGCTTTCGCGCAATATCCGTATCTCGTTGAACCCGACATAAGCATCACGTCCGCCGCTGCCCCGCGAATTACTTTGCAGCTTCTGCTCACGGCCCTGATCGCCGGGGCTCTCTTATTATTCCCGTCGTACTATTACTTGTTTCGCATTTTCAAAAGCGAAACTGTACCTAAATAGACTTTGCGGCAAAAATGAATAGTGGTAATCAAAAACCGTTTAGAATCTTCCGTCGTTAAAGTCCCTTTTGCCGAAAAAAAGGGCCCGCACGCGGGAGCCTTCAAGGAGTTCAATTCAGCAATGTCTGGCGACGCAACTCAAATACTTGCACGAGTGGATGCTCGACCTAGAAGTCCACGAAAGCTCTTGAGAACCCAATCTCGTCTACAAGCTTCTGGCCCCCATTCTCATCTATCACCGTTACCAAACCCGTCGGCTCAGCAACATTTCGCTGATATCAAATCTAACCCAATGGGAATGAGTACGCGTCGGTGTTTCTACCCACAGGGGATGAGTGTTTTTACTTAAGGTACGCTACCCGGGTCGCCGTTAGCCTCCAGACGCGGCTCTCTTGCTTCTGTTCGTCTCGCTCTTGGCGTTCCACCTTTCTGTAGATTCTTCTCTTCTCTCGGCGTCCGAAGGCGCACCCCGATCCTCGATGCGTACGAGATTCATCACGTCAGTAACACCCCACACGCTCTCGGCGATATCCTCAGCGCATCTCTTTTCATAACGGCTCGGAACGGTACCGGTAAGAGTGACTTCGCAATTCTCCACCTTCACTTCCAAGTTAGAAGCATCGACATCGTCGCTGTCCCAAAGAAGATCGCTTACGTCGTCCTTTATTCGGTCGTCCGAGCGCCGATAATCCTTGGGGCCTTTACCGCGATTGCCACCCATGGCCTCGCGACGCTCATCTCTTTGTCGCCGACGTTCAGCCCCCTCGTCGCCAAACCATCGTGCTACCTCATCGCGGGTTTTTGGCCACCAGCCTCGACCGCCGAAATCCCGAAATGGTGCATAGTTAAAGCCCCGTTCGAACTGGCTGCTGTTAGTTGGGCCATATGGCATGTTCGGGTACGATCCTGCGTAACTCTGCCCAAAGTATCCCTCGCCTTGATAGCCTCGATTGCCATAGCCGCCGTAATCATAGTAATCAGGTGAGTCGTGACTGAACTCCGGGTGAACCGCGCCCCGATACGGGTCGCGCCGTCGCCTGTTTCCGCGCCGTCGGCTAGTCTCGTCACCGTATCCAACCGGCCCGTCGTCGAAACTTCGGTCGTCCGTGTTTTTGTAACCTTCGTCGTATCTTCTTTCCATTTCTTTTATCTCCATTCAAATGACTGCAATGTTGTGGCGCTTTGTGCCCGTCGTCGTTAAAAGCGGCAGGATCTCAAGAGTCCCCCCGCTCGCTTATGTCAGTAACTATCAGGCTATCGGACAAGCTGCTTGACTTCGTCCGTGTGAACACCTAATTCGCATAGGCAATTACACTCATTTTGAGCCAGATCAACGGGGAACGAGCCGCCTTGTCAGCCAGACGGGTCAGTGAATAGAGCGAGACATTTTTTCAGCAAATTGAAACGTGGGCGGACCGGCCACATCACGGACCGGGGCCCGGGGCTTCCCCGCGCGGATCGCCGGCCTGCATTCCAAAGAAAAAAACGAGGAAGAAAAACGCGATAACAAAAAGCGCCACAAGCGCCGCTGCCACCAGGACCTTTTTCTTGTCTCTCACCCGCGTAGTGATTTTCGATCGATGGTCGTCCTTCATTGATTCCTTTCTTTCTTCAAACCGCTTCGAGGTCGAGGCTCAAAAGTTTGAAAAGGGCATAACTATTCGCGCCTTGGTTTTCAAGCCGGTCCCAGAAGAGCGGTCTTCATAACGTTCAAGCTTTCAAGCTCATTGCGGAATCTTCGCCCGCTGCCCGCGGTTGTTCGAGCGGCAGCATCAATTCATTTCCCCCCGTTGTCCATTGTCCTTAACACGCGGTGTCGTTTTCATCGGTGCAAATACCTAAACGTGGTAGGCGTTATCACTCACAACACGCGTAGCAGCGGTCAATGAAAGTTAGGTGTAATCACTTACTTTGTTTGCGTATATGCACTGACGCGCCACCGGCAGCTAGTTAATAGAATTGGGTCAGATGTTAGGGGCGAGATCATGGTGGTCATGCCCAGCAACATGCCTTTATAGGAGAGCGTTATGTTTGAGCGATTAGTCATTACAAATTCAACACCGATGCAAACGGATCGGACTTGGTTCTTTCTGTCTTCAGCGCTCATTGTCTGTGCGGCTTTGGTGGCAGGACTTGTCATCAGCCTGTTCTCTAAGGAACTCAGTCTAGGCAACGACAATTTCGAGCTGGTGGAGCTCGTGGCTCCCGTTGAGCCCGTTGTCGAGGCTGAGCCACCGCCACCTGAAGAGCCTCCGCAAACGCCGGTGATAGAGGAACAGACAGTTGCAAGCGCGCCGACGCGACGTATAGAAAGAGCACGTACGACACGCCGAGTGAACATGGCACGGACGGACGAAACTCCGCCCGCGGTGCCAAAGGGAGTGTCGACAACGCCAAACACGTACAAGGCGCGTCCGGCGAATAGGTACTTCGGTCTTGGCAAGGCGGACATTGACCACGCCGGATATGCCCCTGCTCGGCTCACTAGTGGCGGAAGCTCCAGCGGGTCGGGATCCTCTTCTTTGTCGGGTCTGGGTCAATCGGTGGCCGCTATAAAAAAAACAGTGCCACGGCCTCCGCCTCCGCCTCCGCGAAAGAAGACTCCTTTGGTGAAAAAGTCTGTCACCCGCTCGCTCGGGGTGATCAATGGTAAGGCCAGAAGCCTGCCAAAGCCGAGATATCCACTGACCGCACGAGCGGTACGCGCGGAAGGGAAGGTTAGCGTCAAAGTTCTCATCAACGAGAGGGGCCGGGTTGTATCCGCCAACGCGGTGTCCGGTCACCCGCTCCTGCGGAACGCCGCCGAGGCAGCGGCCCGCCAAGCGGAGTTCAGCCCTACCTTACTTTCGGGGAAAGCGGTGAAGGTCTCAGGCGTGATTGTTTACAATTTCTCGGTTTGAGCGAATCAGCGGCGGGCGTGATTGCTGATTTTCCGAATACTTTTCATCAACCGTTGGCTGACACCCTGGTCGCTCTTGAATTAAGGACTCCCACAGAGAGACTGAGTTGTTCACCTGCCCCGCGAACCGCCACGGCGGTGGCGGAGGAGCCAGCCGATTCGAGTTTGTCCGCCAGCGACGATAGTGCCTGATCAAGCTCCCTGGTCAATGCGTGGTCGCCCATTACCGACAGAATACGTAGGATCAAGTCCTCGGCGCGAGCTTGCCACTCGGTAGGAAGACGGTCGAATGTGGCGGCGAAAACCGCGAGGACTTCGATATAGTTCTGATGTTGCATGGATTCGGATGAAACGACCGCTAGCGTCTCGAAGGCGCTCAATAATTTGTCTGCTGTATGGTCGACATAAACAATAGGCAGCTCTTTATCGCCGCCGTTCCGCTGTTCGGCCGACCACCGCGCCAGGATGTCTCGTAAAGAATGGATGACGATGATGCCTGGGGCCGGATTTGATTTCGATGACGAAATCGATGTCCAGCCGATCGTTTCTAGCTGCTCGATGCCGAAGCCCGCGTCGGAATCGATGTCCCGCTGCCGATCGAGATCAATGGCTTCGAAAACGGTTTTACCAATCAAATCAGCTCCCGCCGCATTATTGGCCTTCACGACCGCAAGCGCATCGCCAAAAGCGACGAAGGAACCGAACGAGACGAGCAGGATGACCTCCGCTTCATCCCCTACGCACGCGCCGATCTTTTCCAGATCGATCTGAGTGACGTAACCATGTGCTTCGGACTTAACCTGTTTCGAAATGCTACCTTCGAAGCGAGAAACGCGTCGCGTCCGGCGGACGGCAACAAGTTCACGCTTCCTGGCCAGTAAGATGTGCTCGTGAATCGCCTCGATGATCTCGACGGGCCGCATCTGGTTGACGGTCGTGTAGAGCAGCAGCGCCAGCAGATAAAGAGCGATAAAGGTCAGCACGAATGTAATGGTTCCGCCGAAGATCGGGTTGAAAGGATCGTTGACGGTGGCGAGCGTGATGAGCGCGTACAGCGCGAGCCCGATGAAGAATCCCAGGTACAGCTGATTAGTTTTGCGCCGCAGGAACTGGTCGAAAACCTGAGCCGTCATCGTGGAGGCGGTCTGTTGGGCGATGATGAGCAGCAGCGTTATCGTGATGGACGTCACGGCGATGATGCCCGAGGCCACCGCAATCAACAAATCACTAGTCGCACGCGGACTGGAAAAAATGTGCGATTGCAGAAACTCGCGCGCCGGCTTAAGCCAGGCCGCCGCTGACCGATCGACCATGTACGACGCAAGGGCGAGCGCGACGAAGGCGGCGATAAGTAGAGTCGGAACGGTGAGGAATTCGACAAAAGCACGCCTCACAGCATCCGTTGTTCGAATGAGTCTTTCGCTGATCCGCATCATCGTCAGAATCGTGGTTCAAGCACAAGGTTTACTTTTCACTATATTTGCATGATGGGCGTATCAAAAGAAATTCTAACGAGTGAGATCCAGACACCTGAAAGGCTGATGATTGTGTAAAACGAAGACGCTAATCTCGCGCTCCATCGCCGAACGACAGTTGATGATCTCGCTGGCGCGACGAATCGCTTGCACGGCCGCGCTCAAATCGCACTCCCGCTTCGGCCTATATACGACCGTAGCCAGACCACCGAACGCGCGCGGGATTCATTCTTCTGTGTAGCGCTACGGGTCCAAAGGCTAAATTCGAACCGAGACACACCGCTGGTACGCGAGCGCACAGAAAAGCTCTACGGTATTTTGCAATCGTGTAATTAAGGAAACGCTCATAACCGTCGGCGGCTCTTGGGTCAGCGACACATGATGCTCCGGAGAAATTATGCAGGGTGATCAAGACACAACGCCGCGTCAGTCGGAGGCATGGTAACACCGCCACTGGGCCGGCATAAATCGCCCCTACCGGGGTTGCGGCTGCTTCTGGATTTTGCTGATTGCGCTCGTGATCGCAGCAGCGCTGTTCCTTGGGCTGTTGCCGTTTTTCCCATCCTATTTGTAAGAAAGACCAGGTTAGTCCCGCTTAGTTTTCCAATCCGCTGGGTCCCCGGAGGTTGAGCGGCGCCGAGCGCTACCCGCCCTGACCCGAAGAAGCGCCGGCGACGCATCGGCATCTTTCAAACAAAAGTCCACGCAGTCACTCGCCCTTAGCGCACGTTATCGCCGAACGGCTCGTTACGATATTCCTATTCAGTCTCGGGTGAAGACCGACGGCGGAAGTAACGATCGCGATTGACATAACCCGAGCCGCCGTAACTGCTCAAATCGAGGAGCAGTGCAAGAACCATCCAAACCCAATCGAGATTCGAAAGCCCACCGGGGGACCATAACACCACGAAAAACAGCGTCGTGTATGGCAAAAAGACGATCCCCAAAATCGGCAGTAGTAAGTTTGCAAAAGCGGCGCCAAACAATGTGGGGCGGGCCACCCACAAAATTAGCAATGCGATGCGCGGAAAAAATCCCGCTAAAACTACAAACAGGCATCCCATATTTCCCTTTTCAGATTGGTTCGGGACGTGCTACCGCCTTAACCGGTACGGCGACCGGCCACGAACTGAAAAAGCAACACGATTGCGGCTATCACTAAGAGCAAGTGAATTAACCCGCCCGCGACATCTGCCGCGAATCCTATTACCCACAACAACACCAAAATTACTAAAATTGCCCAAAGCATCTATCCACCTCCTTCTTGTCTGACGGTCGCCCTACGTGGACGTGAGCGGCACCATTCTCCCTGTTCAAAGGGGCTTCGCCTGATCGTATAACGGCGAGCGGCAAGACTTATTTCGTTTCGTCTCGTCTCATCTCTCACTGGTTCCGCTGTCTGCTCGTTGTACCTGACTGTCAACGGTCCCACCGTAGCTCGATCTCAACTTCACCTTTACCGTTGGCCTGCTCTAACTCGATCTCGAAGAGTGCGTCACTCGGAACCGTCACGCGGTGTCCATTGATCTGCACTCGAAACGATTTGCCCTCCGCGATAGCATCTGCAATGCGATGCAGTTTGCCAGCAGTTTCGACCCGCGAGTAGCCACGCTCTGTGTTCACTTCCTTCATACTCATCCAATGTCCAATCCTTTTCGCTGACCCTGCCAGCGGATATAAACTTTCGATCTCAAAAACCAGCCGATCCTGCCATATCCAGCGGCCCGGCTTCACTTGTGCAATCTCCACGCGGCTGAACTTGTCGTCCGGGGAGAGTAGTCTCGTTGAAAACTGAAGGATCGAAAGATCGTCGACGTAACGTCGTCGACCGTACCTTCACTTCGTTTTTCAAGCGGCCTTCTCAAGTTCTAGTCTAACTACCGATGACCGCGACGAACTCCGTGCTTACACTCATTTGTCGTAGGTGTTTGTACTCAGTCCTCCATTTAGCTCGATGAGAATGTTTAATCCTCCCAAGGTGAAGTGAACTAGTTTCCTGCGATGGTTCTGAGAATTGGATTAACGCGAGTCGCGCCAATTAAGCCAGGATGAAAGCAAAAATGCGGATAGCGTGAATACTATGGTAACCGTGTCGACGAATGAAGAAGGCCACTTCACGCCTGTTAATTTGTCTGCCAAATATTTTATGTACGAGATTGGAAGATCAGTCTCTCCGAGTTCGCGTTTCACGTGCCAGTGCAAATCAGTCGAAGGACAATATCCCCAACCGTAAACGGCGCCAAGACCAAACCACGACAGCAGTGTGAGACTGATGATCAAAAGGTGATAACGCCGAGTTCCTTTCCAAGCCCATCCCATGAGACAAAACATCACGACACCTGTGTGTAAGATCGTAAAAAAATAATCCAGGGCGGTGAGCATTCTCTTATTCTTGTCGAGCAGGAATCATGACGCAGCAAGTAACGCGCGTGGCACTGCGCTTTTGGGTTGAAACCTGTACGAGAAGTTCCATTGGTTGGTTTCTTCGAGAAGGGTCACGGGTAACGAAATCCGACACTGGGTGGGGCAGAGCTCTTTGGCTCTATGTAAGCTCCCGGTTATCACCTCTGCCTTTGCGCCAATGGTTTCGACACAATCCCTAGATAGCCGTAAGCTCAAAGGCCGCTTGTGTTGTCGATAAAATCGCTCAAGGATTCAGAGTTTCCAACGATCTCGCTACAATCATCGCTCTTCCCCGATAGTTCTTCAGTCGATCGTCGTCACGCCTAACGCCCGCCTGGCGCTCGACAGCAACGGGATCGAAAGCCTCCACAGTGCCTGTGACTCGTACGCTCTGAGCCAACATGAATCCATGTTCGATACTTTCGTTCGGCTGGCTCGGGTAAGGATCTCCCCCGACCACAAGCAGTTCTCCCGTCGGGTTTTCACCATGTAACAGAAAAGCTCTGTCCCCCACCGTTTTGCTCACAGCTGCAACCACCGTCACCTCCTTTCCGGTGTAATCCTTCGGGTTGGAAAGTATGTTCTCCACCGTCACTCCCTTATCCGGCGCAGTCGTGAATGGATTGATCGACTCGCTTTCGCACCCGGCAAAAAAGCAGGTGACGATCAAGAGGGCTAAGGCTACCTTTATGATCCGATCAGTCTGATCCGCGTCGTAATTTCGTAATTCGTTCATTGTCGCTATTCTCCGACTAACCAACTCCAGAGACTGTTGGTATTCACCCTTCACGTGCAATCACGCGGCTCGGGCCAGGAAGGCACTCGGACCCCCGCATCCCTATTCGTCTGTTTCGATTTTAATGATTAGAGAGTGGCCTCGTGAGAGTATGAATACCTAAAAGGTGTGAGCAATTACCCCTAATAATTACTCCGGCGCGCAAACCTCAAATTTCTGGGAAAAATTCTCAACAGTTCCAGCTCGCCGCTGCTGGTCCTCGGCGTTGTGCATTGGAGACCATCCCTATATTTTGGTTTGTTTCTAGTGACTTTTAGGGACTGGTTTCAAAGTCGATAGTGTCGAAATCGTGGTCGAGGTCTTCAGGTTTTCCAAACAGCTTCAACCACAAAAAGCCGATAGTGCCGGCCGTTAACGAGGCGAATAGTATTGCCATCTTCGACGAATTGACAGCGTCGGAGCTTCCGGTGAATGCCAGGTTGGTAATGAAGATGGACATCGTGAATCCGATGCCCCCCAGAATCCCGGCCCCGATCACATGCTTCCAATTCAGGTCGAGGGGCAGCCTGCACACGCCTAACGCCACGGCGATGAAACTCATCGCGGCGATCCCGATCGGTTTGCCTAAGACCAAGCCAAGCGCGATACCGAGGCTGTTGGTGCTGCCCAGACTCACGAACCAGTCCGGGCCGATAACGATGCCCGTGTTGGCGAGCGCGAAAATAGGCAGAATGACGAATGCCACGGGCCTGTGCAGGAAGTGCTCGAGTTTGTGCGACGGAGATTCGTCGTCGTCCTCCTTCGAGGAATAAGGGATCGTAAATGCGAGGAGTACTCCCGCTATGGTCGCATGCACACCTGACTTGAGAAGGAAGTACCACATAACGACACCGCCGACCAGATACGGCAGCAGCGTCATGACGCGGAAGTAACGGTTGAGAACGAAGAGCAAGGCGAATATGCCCAGGGCGGACAGAAGGTAAATAAGCGAGAACGTCGCGGTGTAGAAGATTGCGATGACGATTATCGCTCCTAGATCATCCATTACTGCTAACGCGGTCAGGAAGACTTTCAACGACGCCGGGACGTGACTTCCCAACAGTGCCAATACTCCGAGTGCGAAGGCGATGTCCGTCGCCATCGGGATACCTATTCCCGCCTGGGTCGGCATTCCGGCGTTTAGGGCGAAATGGATCGCAGCTGGAACGGCGATTCCTCCGGCGGCGGCGACGATCGGAAGAAGGGCATTTCTGAAATCCGACAATTCTCCCGAGTACAGCTCCCGTTCGAGTTCCAGCCCGATAAGCAGAAAGAATATCGCCATCAGCCCGTCGTTTATCCAGTGCTCCACACTCATCCCACCAACATAGCCTTGCCACACGTTGAGGTAGTTACCGCCGATGATCGAATTCGTGAAGATGAGAGATACAACAGTACAGATGATCAGTACGATTCCGCTCGACTGCTCGGAGTGAATAAAGTTGCGGAAGGATTTTGTCAGCCGTCGTTGAACTACGCCCATAATCTCGCAATCCAAAAGAGGTTGCTAAAGATTTATAGCATCGGAATTTTCGGATATGGAAATGACGGTGGCGTTTGTGATAGATGCAACTGTGAGCTATGTCACGCGTAATGGAAAAGCGCTGGACGCTATTTGTGCGCTTTACGCGAAGAGTGACTGCCGACCTGATCGGCGCAGAGTGCAGAGCCAGGATCGGAAGACCGTGTTCTCAATGTTGTAATCTGGCTTTTGCAGCAGAGTTGTCATCCGCGTTTCCTCGTCTCCTTAGTCGCTCCGAATTCACTCGAAAAAAAAACAATGCGCCGTCCGTTTCATGGACGACGCATTATAGGGGAGGAGTGTTACTCATCCGAGTTGCTCTGAAATGTTCAAAGAAACCTTCGATCCGGCAACATGGAGCCGGCCGCCACCGACGTCGCTAATTCGTGAGCAGCCGCCCCCGCCGCGTCCAAGGCAGGCAGCGAAGCAATGCGTTCCTACCGGGGATATCGTGTCCACAATATTGTGACTGATCCTGTTAAGTCCGCTTCCCATCAATGTCTCCATGCTTTCATCGTAGGACGTTTTCAGTGCGAACGCGTCAGTGCTTCCACCTAATCTCGATAGGTATTTGCACCTACCGATAGCAGCCCTTTAGTTTTGTAAGATCGGATGAAGCTGCGGATGCCGAGATCTCCGCAGTCGGTTCTTATCCGGCAGTACCGCTACATCAGTCTGCAATAACGGGGTGAAACTGAATAGGTGCAAATACTCAGGAGCGGTGAGTATTTGCACCGTCGTAAAACCCTTTCAACTTCAATATTATTCGTGACATTACAAAGTTTGCATTGGGCTTTGAACTAGATATGAATTTGAAGATC
>DASUSJ010000168.1:0-3197 GCA_036375155.1 Pyrinomonadaceae bacterium | reverse complement strand
ATACGAAACGGTCACTCCGCCTGCATTCGCGAGTATGTCGGGGATATTAAAGATGCCGTTCTCGAAAAGCACGCGGTCGGCGCCGGGTGTGACCGGACCGTTCGCGGCCTCGGCCACGATCCGCGCTTTTACGCGATGAGCATTATCGAGCGTGATCTGGTTTTCAAGAGCGGCAGGGACGAGGATCTCGCAGTCAAGCTCCAGGATCTCCGCATTGGTCAGCGGCGTCGAGCCTCGAAAGCCCGACACCGATCCTGTTTTCACTTTGTGCCGTACGACAGCCGATGGATCAATACCTCTCGGATTGAAGATGCCGCCTCGAGTGTCAGTGACCGCGATCACCCGGGCACCATCGGCGTGCAGCAGCCGCGCGGCGATCGAGCCGGCGTTGCCAAAGCCCTGAACGGCGACGCGCGCTCCCTTGAGTTTGATCTTTAATACCTTGCACGCCTCTCGAATGGTAAAAAGGCAGCCGCGTGCCGTCGCCTCGTGCCGACCTTCCGAACCGCCCAGTGCGATCGGCTTGCCTGTCACGACCGCAGGTGCCGCGCCTCCGGTGATCATAGAGATGGTGTCCATGATCCAGGCCATCGTTTGCTCGTTCGTGTAGACGTCTGGCGCCGGAATATCGATCCGCGGTCCGATTATCGGTGATATCTCGACGGCAAATCGCCGTGTGAGTCGCTCGAGCTCGCCCTCGGACAATAACCGCGGATCAACCCGCACACCGCCCTTCCCGCCGCCATAAGGAATGCCGACGACGCCGCACTTCCACGTCATCCACGCCGCGAGAGCCCGCACTTCGTCCAGCGTCACGCCGGGATGATATCGTATGCCGCCCTTCGCCGGCCCGCGCGCAATGTTGTGCTGCACCCGATATCCCTCAAACACCTTCACGTGGCCCGAGTCCATCTTGACCGGCACCGACACGATCAACTGGCGTTTCGGATTAGCTAGCACATCCCGCATGCTCTGATCAAGCCCAAGCATATCGGCGGCTATGTTGAATTGCTCCCGTGCGATGTCCGACGGATTGAGATTCTCGTGTTGCTTCGCTTGTTGTGTTGCTTTAGGCATAAGATCAAATGAGTAAGTATTGATAGGCGCGAGGAAATGTAGCATTGACACTTCTTATCAAACAAGTCGCTGGAAGACCCGCTCAAACACCCCTGCGGCCACGGCGGTGACCGCACAAGCGAAAATGATAAAGACGCCCATCGCAACTCCACCGGCAATGTCATCCTCACCGCGAATGAATATGAATAGATATGCGGCCGCCCCGAGAAAAAGAATAGCCATCGCCGATGCGCAGTATTTTATGATTCGCAGAGCTCGCACGGAAGGCTTCGAAAATATCTCGTTTTGCCTGGCGTATCCTAAGATCGTGAACGCCTGATAGAGACCGACAAAAAATGGAATGAACGCCAGGTAGATATACGCGAGGAATGGATCCTTGAATATATCTCGAACTGCGTGGCGTTTACGTTCCTGCCTTCGAGCTGCGGCTCCCACAACAACGTGGCTGCAACGCCGATGCCGAGAAGTACTATTACCACCTGAAGGAAGATTGTCGAGGCTCGTTTCATCCGTGTTTCACCAACTAATTTTCACTCTCAAGACCCAACGCCTTCTTGATCTCTTTGATGTCGCTCTTTAGCTCTTCCTGTTCCTCGTGTGTGAACTCGTTTTTGTTTTCGATCACGGATGTAAGCAAGTGAGTGACGATGAGCGGGATGATTATCAGAGGCACTGCGTGCATGAGGACGATCGCAACGATTTTCCCACCAACCGTCACCGGATAGAGATCGCCGTAGCCGATGGTCAGTCCGGTGACGCACGCCCACCAGAGAGATTCGAAGAGAGGTTTGTCTTCGAAGTACGAGAACAGAAAACCGGAGACGCCGAGAATGATCAGATAATAAATGATGATCTCGGTAAAAGAGTCGGTCGCACGTGCGGCAAGTCTTTTTAGTTTCGTCATCGGCGGGGATGATAAGACAAACGCGACTCAGATTGCAATCGTTCTCTAGACACACAAACCGAATACGTTTAGAATCTCGCCACTATGAAATATCTTCTCCTGCTAGCCGTTCTCTCGATTTCAGTCGTCGCGCAGTCTCCCGACCGATGGAAAGGACTCATCATCGACGAGAGCACTCCCGAGAGTGCGATCAGCATTCTCGGAAAGCCTGATTCCGACAAGACCGACAGCTTCCGCATTTGGAAGATCGAAGACTGGTTTACGAAAAGCATTCGCGAAAAGAAATGGCGGCGGTTGGAGTATAAGAATGTCGAAGGTTTCGACAAAGTAATTCTCGCGTTTGATACGAAGCTCGTCTTCATCGAACTGAATCCGAAGAAGCTCGATCCGGATGTATTAGAGAATGCGTACGGGATTCCCTTCACTGCTACAACGGATAAGTTCGTGCGTGCACTTGAACCTCAAAACTACGGTCGCGAGACCGGACGCATGCAATCGTATCCGATCTTGTATTACCTCTATGCGAAAGCTCCGAAGACATACTTGCTGGCTGACGTCAGCAACAACAGTCTCGGTTCGCTTCTTGGATCGAAAGCAGTGAATGACGATATCGGATATCCAGGAAAGGTATTTCGACTCCAGATCATCTCGAGGACACTCGAGAATCGTGACGGGGTCGAGATATTGAAGTGATCGCTTCAGAAACTATGACAGACTTCGACGAACCGGAACTGGACGATAAGTTTTTCGAGAGGGCGGATGCGCATATACATCTTTCCAACGCGCAAACTGCGGACACCGGCATTGGCAAAGTAAGCTCGTCGATGATGTATGCGACGGCACGTTTCAATTCGTGGGTCAGTGCGTGCGGATTTCAAACCTCATCGGATATGGAAGCTGCTAAGGAGGAGACGATCGAGTACTTCGTCGAACAATATCGGCTCATGCTGGAAGAGAACCTGAACGATTACATCCGAAACTTTAGTAAATATATGGCCACCGCCGAAGGTGACGACCCTGAAGGCAAAACGCGCCGTGAATTGTTTGATCGCTAGACCTAGTTCATCTTTCGATATGTTTGAAGAGCACTACAAGGACGGTTCATTTGCAGGCGAAAAGTCTCGGAACTGGCGTCTGTTCGGAGTCAGGATTGGAATCCTGGTGGTTATCGGTGTTATTGCCTACGGCGTCGCTGGCTATATGAAATGGTCGGATT
>DASUSJ010000167.1:0-12429 GCA_036375155.1 Pyrinomonadaceae bacterium | reverse complement strand
CAACTTTTTTTCCAGTTCCGATGTGCGCTTCGCTAACATTCCGTGTCGGATCGTTTTCAGTTATGCCTATGCGCAGACTGTCGTCTCTGGTTGCGTGTCCTTTTTCATTCATAGATTTTTGAGGCGGCTTGCTCGATCAAGCTGCCGCCTCTCATTTTTTCAACTGCACTTGAATTCGCTACGCGAATTTAATGTGTATGAAGTCGATTTTACAGAACATGCATATAAGAAAAGCCGGTATTAACACTCAAATTGGCTGAGTATTAATACCGGCAAGACCCCGTTTCTCTCGAGATCAGCGCTACGTCTCTACGCTCTCTGTCTTCGTTCGCTCGTCGCGCATTTCCCGGCTGAGAAAGAAATTCAAGACTGTTCTGATGACGGCGATAGCGGCTAGCTTACCTATCTGATTCCAACTCGGGGCGATCGCTGAGAAAGGATGTCGGCTCCGAGCTGAAATTCGAGTGCGAGTCCAAGGTAACGGGCGAGCGTCAGTCTTACCTTGCTGTAAATCTCCGGACGATGTGGAAACACCATACGGCTAAACTCGTACAGCGTGACTATTATCCCGATTCCGACGATGAGGGCTCCAGCAGTTTCAATAGCCAGCCGCAGCCACTGAACAGCGTTGATGACGTTCGTCTCGACAACGCCTCCGTCCGGCCCGCTGATAAAACCCGTGACCGTCTCTAGCGCTATATACAAAACCTACCCGTACATACAACCTCATCTTCGTGGTGACACCTCTATACCAACTCACGTGGCGAACGGCGAACGCAGGGCTAGGAGATGTCGACTACTTCACCGCGTTGCCTCTAGTCCGTGCTGTCTCGCCTCGCGGCGGATTGCACCGCTGCATATCTCCCCCTCTCGATGTCGCCGTCCCGTGAACCCGTAGCGTCGTGGAAAAGAACTACGCGATGTGGATACGGCATATCGATCCCAGCTTGGTCGAGGGAGTATTTTATGCCGGTCGCGACTTTGTCGCTGACTCTCAAAACATTTGCTTGTTCCGATTCCACCCAGAAGTAAACAATAAAGTTCACGGAGGAAGGGGCGAGCTCGGAAACGTAGATCCACGGGCCCGGGTCTGGCAACACACCCGGAGAATTTTGCAAAACTTTTCTGATCGCCTCGCGCCCGGCCTCGATGTCGTCAAGGTAACCGATGCCGACGACGAATTTCACGCGGCGCTTTTCGTAGGCCGTTTTGACGAGCACAGCGGTCGTGTAGATATCGCCATTGGGAATTACCGCCCGTTCGCCGTCGAAGGTTTTGAGCCGCGTCGACCGGACGGTGATCTCTTCAACCGTCCCCTCATATTCCTTGAACCTGAGCTGGTCCCCGACGATGAACGGCTTACGCCATAGGATGAAGATGCCGGCAAAAAAGTTTTGCAACACGTCCTTAAATGCAAAGCCGATAGCCACCGATGTGATTCCCAGCCCGGCCACCAGGTCGCCTGGTTTGAACGTCGGAAATATAATTACGGCGCCGACAAATATGCCGAGAACCAAAATCAGAAAGGAAGCAAGGCGGCCAAACAGATCTGCCAACGTCGCGTCGAGCCTCGTGCGTTTCCCGGCCACGTTTATTGCGCTGCTCACAATTCTTGCGATAACCAGAAAGAGAGCAAAGACGAAAATGGCGAAGACGATGTAAGGCAGTCGGGAGAGAAACGAATTGAGCAGTCCGAAGAGCGCATTCCAGATGAGATCCAGATCAAAAGTCGCAACGGAGTCCTGAGCTTGTTGTTGATAAAGGAATATCATTTGATCCTACTTTTTTACTCTGGATGAATCCGATCGTTCCGTCAGCAGCGTGACTCATATGCGTCGTCCTTAGCGCGTCCACGGCTTCGGAGAATCTCATCCGAATCTGTTCTTTTCATAATCGGTTGACAGCGTTAAGGCGGCATACTCATCGATCAGCTCGACCTTGCGTTCGAGAATTGTTCGGCGATCTTTTGCAGTAGTGCACTCACCGATGAAAATCAAAGCCGACAGAAGTCGTTCGAAGATTGCCTGATTTCCCTTCCCGCTAATCCTGATTTGATCTAATGCGGTGTCCACATAATCGTGAAAAGACGATGCCTTTACGGCTACCAAAGGGATGTCATTCTTCGCGCGAATATTCTCGGGCAACCGCCTGTCGAAGGCGAATTGCAAGAGTCCGTCTGTATCTAGGTGCTGGACATAACAACCCTCAGGCGCCGGAACGTTTTTCCAAAGCTTCCCTTGGAACGTGTCTCGAGCTTCTTTCTTTTCTTCAGAGGTTGCATCGTCGCCCAATTCTTCGGGAAAGAGCTTTTCGACTGCGTTCTTCGTTTCTTCGGTGATGTTGTCCAGGATCGTGGTGATCTGCAGCGAGGCCGCGATGTGATGAATGAAAAAGACAAGAACAAGTATTCCGCCGATCGCTAGCAGCAGTCCCGCCATCACTGCGAGCGATGGTACAAATTTCAGCTCGTCCGCACCTCGGATCGTGCGATGCACGAGCAAGCAGAATGCGAACACGCTAACGAAATAGCCGAGAACAAACTGGTTGGCGCGGTCCCGCATGAAATTGCGAAAAATGCGAGGGGTGAATTGGCCCGAAGCCTGAGATATCGCGTTCAGCGTGAGCGAGAAGGTGAGCGCTGCCACGGTAAGCATGAATGCTATCCAGATTGTCGTCGCGAGCAATTCGAGACCGGGTGATAAGTTCCCGGTCAGTTCTATTATTAGTAGGACGAGCCAAACAAATCCCAGTATGAGTAGCGGGGTTTCAAGCCAGTCCTCCAGTCGTTCCACCAGGCCCCGTCGTTCGTCATCGATCTGCTCGCGGGAGATGTCGTTCTCGGTGTTGTGTTGTTCGCTCATTTCACAATGTTAGACGGAAAAAAATGAGGCCGCCCGCAGTATTTTTAGCTACTGCGGGACGACCTCTATCGAATTATCTAATCCGATTCATCTGCCTTAAGGCGCAGATGCGCGTATGACGAACTCAGTTCCGCTCGGCAACTCCAGGTCATAACGTCCCTGAAGGTAAACAGAGCCAACGCCGGTGCCCGCTCCCAGCGCGGCACCGACTGCGGCCCCGTCTCCGCCGCCTAGTAACGCACCTAACAGTGCTCCTACTCCGGCCCCCACAGCGGTTCGCGTTAATGTGCGATTAGTTTGGCTACTGCTTTCAATCGAGTTTTCGTTATCCACTCGAACGTCTCCGCCGGAACGGAGACGTACATTCTCTGTTATGCCCGCAAAGCGGTACGTGCGGCCATTCGGCATCCGAATTGTCTCGTAGTTGAGATTCATCTCTGACCGTCCTGCTACCCTACCTGAGCGATTCGGGTTCGAAACGAAGCCTTCGATCGTGGCTCCTCTGTACTGCGACGGGGTTTGGACGACCATCGTAAAGCGGTCTCCGTGTTTCGAAGTACGGGTCGAAAGCTCGGTCGTCGATGTAGCTACGATCGTAGTATTGTTTGGAACGATGAAATCGTTCGAGTAATTGACCGAAATGTTTCCGCGATTGTTAAAAATATTGAATTGTGCGGTCTCGGAAGTACGGTCGTAGTAGCTTTTGACCTGTACGGGCTGGTTCAGGCCTTCCAGGTATACGCCCCGAGTAACCATCATCCGGCGGCCCCCGTCGAGCGATGTGAAAGTGGCCATAAAATCATTGGCCCGGTCCCCGTTCGAGACTATCGTTAAGGTATCTCCGACTAATGTCACGCGAACCTGGGACGGTCGCCCATTCGGATACCTTTCAATGTGCTCTACTCCGTCAGCGACTAAAGTGATCTGCGGCGAAACGGAAGATGCGAGCATTAGCCGCGCGCCATTGCGATGAACCGCAAGCCTCTCCGGCGATGATAATCTAGTTACGAGATTGTTTATGATGCGTTCGCGGTTGTTTCGATTTGCGTTGCGCGCTGCATTCTCGGCAACCGTTCGCGCATTCTCACTTTGATAAGCGTTAAGACGGTATGTGCCGGTGAACAACGCATCGGGATCCGCCGCAGGGAGGATCGCGATTGTAGAATATGCTGGCATGCCCCGGCGGTTATCGAGATTGAACGCAACGTTGTAATAGTTAGCGAGGAGGTTAAGGTCTACTCGCAAGCTTCTCCATTCGCGTTGAGCGGCCGTCTGGCGACGTAGATTTCTCCGCATGAAATCGTCGATCCTCGCCGCGCGAACCAAGACGTTTGAGACGTCCAGCCCGACTGACGTTCGGCCGTCGAACTTTCTTCGTAGCTCGTCTGTCGAGTTCTCGAAATCCGCCACGAACTGACTTATGTTGTCTTCGCGAGTGGTGTTGTCTAATCTGCTGCGATCCAAGGCTGCATCTAGATTGCGGTGAAAGGAATCACTTTTGGTTTCGATACGTCGCAGGAGCGCCTCGACTTGTGAGTCGTTTACGCGATATGCACGTTGTGTGGCGACAATACCTGACTGAATGCGACCATTCAAGTTGAACGCGACATTGTACGCTCCAGCCAACCGCTGTAAGTCGCGCCGCAGTAGCGCCCAATCACGCTGTACCTGTCGCTGCCGCAGATTTGTCCGCATAAATTGGTCGATCACAGCAGCACTGTTGAGAATGTTGTCGACGTCATTCGCGACTGCAGTTCTGCCATTGAATCGCGAACGTAAGTCATTGGTAGCGTTCTCAAACGCTTTCACAAATTCGTTGACGCTCTCTTCCGTGTAAGTGCCGTCAAGTCGACTGCGATCGAGAGCGGCATCGAAACTCCGTCGAAACGCGTCGCTGCGCCGTTCAATGCTTTGAATGATCCGCTCGACCTGCCGGTCATTTACCCTTTGTTGCGCCTGCGCCTCACTTTGAAATACGACGCTGAGTCCTAAAAATGCGAATGCAACGGCCAGGGCCGATACCACGCCTCGTTTATACTGCTTCATAGTCAATTTCCCCCTGAATAATAAAATCATTCATTCAACCATATCGTTTTGGACCGCGTTCAATCGACGGTATTCCTACCCATTCGTGTGGGTATTTCCACTCACGCTGAACTCGGGCGGGCTATAATGGAATCTGGTTTTGACAGCTTGCTGACTGAGTGTGAAGTCTTCCGGACTTTAGAATTGTCCAGCACTGAATCGCTTATGTGTAAAGCGACAAGGCTGGAGAAACGAATGAAAAAGCGCTTGCTGATCGTCGATGACGAACCCAATCTGCTTAGAGCGGTGGATGCCGTTCTGCGCAACGAAGGATTCGAGACCGCGACGGCTCGGAGCGGACGTGAGGCGCTCTTAAATGTGGCGCAGAACCTCCCCGACTTGATTGTGAGCGATGTCCGAATGCCCGGAATGGACGGTTACGCCCTGGCGCGCCGGCTCAGGTCGTCCCCCAGCTCCGCCCTCATCCCGATTGTGTTCCTGAGCGCTAAACGTGAAATGCGTGACCGCATCGAGGGATTTCGCGCAGGCGTAGATGTCTGTTTATCGAAGCCGTTTGAGCCGGACGAGTTAGTGGCGGTGATCAGGAACATACTTCAGCGCGTTGAACAAACACGCGCTGCTATAGTACGTCTGGTAGGCAATGAGCCCGAGGAAACGGTCTTCATCCGAGACGAGTCTTTAACCGATGCAGAGTGGCGGGTAGCTGAAAGCGTTGCAGGAGGTTTGAGTAACAAGGAGATAGCGGAGGAGTTGAATCTTAGCATTCGCACGGTCGAGAATCATGTTAGTCGAATTTTGGACAAGAAAGATTTCTCCAACCGTGTCGAGATAGCCCGCTATGTTATTTCCGACCAACCCGGTTCAGACTCGCCCGGTACTCGAGGGGAGTGAGTGGTTTCACTCACGAAGATTAGGTGTTTTCATTGATTCTAGACAATGTTCTGCTCGCCTAGGATGGAAACAGGAGTAAAGAACAATGTTGACTATAAAAAATAGACACACTTTAGTCGTGCGATCCAGTGGCAGTTTCTTAGCTCTGCTTTTTTTTCTTGGATTTTCGACTTCCGTCTCGGGACAGAACGTGTCTGCTCTTCAGGACGTTACGAATCGTCAGGACGTTACGAAACCGTCGGCAAATAAGGCAGCATCATCCCCCCGTCAACCTATAGCGAGCGTCTATAAGAACGTGAAGATTGGTACCAGCGCGGACGAGGTCCGCGCACTACTAGGGAAAGCAAAAATCGACGATAAGGATGGGTTCTTTTATGAGATGGACGCGGAAATGGTCCAAATCCGCCTGGACGAGAACGAGAAGGTGCGGCTTATCTCAGTGACGTATGCGAACAAATCTCCAAACGCGCCAAAGTACTCTGACATATTCGGTGAGGAGCCGACGCGCGCAAAGCCTGATGGTTCGGTCTATACACTTGTTCGGTATCCTGAGGCAGGATATTGGGTAGCATATTCAAAAACCAGCGGAGACGAACCCATCATAACGGTGACAATGCAGAAACTCTGACCCCACGCTCGGCCAGCAATTTATGCACTATCTGTATGCAGATCGACGAGAATACCGCGGAGCCGGATGCTGTCCATATGCGATTTCAATTGCTCTCTATTCGCGCTCGGTTATTATATCTCACGCTAGGTCTGCTGATTCCTCTATTGTTGGCGGGTCTTTTCAGTCTGTGGGAACTTCGAAACAGTAGCCGATCGCAACTCGATGAATCGCTCCGGCAGCAGGCTGATCTCGCGGCTGCCGCGTTCGAGCAACGAATCCTTGCATACAAGCAAACACTCGAGGCCGTCTCGGTCCTGACCGCGAACACTGAAAGCCGATCGGCGTTACAGGATTACCTCGACTCGGTCGTTCAAACGCGCCGTAATTGGATCGACATACAAATCGTGAATGCGGAAGGCGAAATTGTCTTAACGCAATCAAGTAAGGCCTCTAACTTGTCGCCGTTTTCGTACCAGGCGCTGATCCAGGAAGCGGCGCGCGAAAATGCCTTCGTGATTTCGACCGAACAATTTGGGAACGAAAATCTGGCGCTCCTGACGGTGGTTAGCCCCGTCGCAAACGGTAATTTTGTCCTCGCCCGCATCAACGGGTCCAGCGTGAGCGAAGTGTTCAAACCTCTCAATTTCCCCGAAGACAACATAATCGCGATTTTCGATAAGAATAATCGCCTTCTTTATCGAAGCCGAGTTTCACCCGAACAGATGGCGCTCGACGTCAGCGGGACGCCCCTCCTTACGGCTTTGAACGATCGGCAAGAGGGCACGATAGAAGTTGAAAGTCCTTACGATAAGATCGCCCGTGTCTACGGGCTCGCACGGGTTGAGGCAATCGACTCGGCCGTACTAGTGGGTGTACCTAGCGCAAGACTATATGAGCCCGCAAGAAAGCAATTCGTACGTCAGCTTCTTCTCGGACTCTTGTTTTCGTTTGTGGGTATTACGGCTGCCTACGGGATCGCCCTCAGCATAACCCGACCGTTGGGAGCGCTGACACGTGCTGCCCGGCGTTTCGGAGCGGGCGACACGGAAGCTCTAGCAGATGTTGGCGGCGACAGCGCTGTTGGCGAACTCAGCAATACGTTTAACCAAATGGCCGCACAGATATCAGTCCGGGAAGATGAGTTGAAAACCCTAGACCGACTAAAGTCCGAATTTGTCAGTAGCGTTTCCCACGAATTGAGAACGCCGCTAACAACGATAAAGACCCTTGCCCGAGTATTACAGAGCGACAGGGTTTCCACCGCTGATCGGATCGAATACCTCGAGACGATAATGGTCGAGTGCGATCGCCAGATTGATTTGGTCCGAAACCTCCTGGATCTGTCTCGGATAGAGTCGGGCTCCTATAGAGTCTCGCTCTCGGAGACCGACGTGTGGGGCGTGCTTTCGAATTCTGTCGATGGGCATCGGGGCGCCGCCAAATCGCGCAATATCAAGCTCATATTAAAGTCGGATCAGAAGCCTCTCCCCACCGCGCTATCCGATCCGGACGCGCTAAGTCAACTCCTGTCGGACATTATCGACAACGCAATCAAATACTCGTCGGAGGGTGGTGAAATAGTTGTCGCAGCAAGGCAGGCGGGCCATCAAATCGCTATTGAGGTTTCGGACAATGGGTGTGGAATTGCGAGGCAGGATCTGCCGCATATATTTGAGAAGTTCTATCGCGGGCGGCCCGTCGATAAGGGCCTTTCGGCCAGCGACAAATTTATCGAGGCCGAAGGAGCTGACAATGTCACGTTCAATGAAGCACCGGGTGTCGGGTTAGGCCTATATCTCGTCCAGAGTTTGGCGTTGCAGATCGGCGCCGAGATAAAAGTGGAAAGCCCTGCCCCCGGACAATCGCTAGGCACGAAATTTACGATCTTCTTGCCCATTGCTTCAGAACCGCGGTAAAGGTTCACCATATGGATTTTCTAATTGATGCTTTTTCATTCGACTGGAACCAAACGCTTATCGACTTCCTACGAATCGGGTTGGCTTTTGTACTAGCTGTACCCATCGGCTGGGAGCGTCATGCATCCCAGCGAAATATGGGCCTGAGAACTTTTCCGATCGTTGCGATGGCGGCCTGCGGTTTCATGCTCATAGCTAAAAACGTCCCTGGAGCTAGCGCGGAGACGCAGGCGCGCCTTATTCAAGGTTTGATCGGCGGAATAGGCTTTATTGGAGGCGGCGCGATCCTAAAAGAAGGAACAAGTGTCCGCGGCCTGGCCACTGCAGCCAGCATTTGGGGCACAGGTGCCATCGGAGCCGCCGTTGCCTTCGAGCGTGAAGAAATCGCAATTGTCTTGAGCGTTATTATGTTTCTTACCCTGCGTATACTAAGTCCCCTCGCAGAGAACAATGACCGCAGTGATAGTCAGGAATCAAAAACTCAACCATAGTTCCTAACTTTGGCCGCGACCCGCCTTCACCCGCTCAACACGTTATCGCAATCTCTTTGTCCGATCCGCATGGGTGATTTTACTCACGCCGATTGAGTAAAGACACGGATGGAAGTGTCGTAGCCATACTCTAGAATTTGTCGTATCGGGCGCTATCCCGCGGACAAACATGAAAGTTTACAACCACAGATATGTTGGATTGATCGCGATTGTTCTCTTTGCCGCCGCATGTAAGCCCCGAGCTGACTCAACTCGTGTCGACGTCAACTTCAGTGATGCAAATTCGACTGGCAAGCTTACCCATCCGGCGATTGAGGCATCTCCTGTTCTCGCCCATGACGGCGGGTACAAACTGGTCAGCAGGGATGGCTTCACACTTAGGGTTAAAGCTCCCGATGCCACTGAGGTTGAATTGTTCTACCAGCCGGTTACTGCGGGCAATCGCGCCGTGCTGCTGCAAACACTTCCACAATCGGCCGACCAAAAAGTTTTCACAGTTGATCTAAAGATACCGCAGGACTTCAACGGCGAATTATGGGGGCGGGTAAAATATCCGAACGGCGAAGTACAAGAAACTGAACATTTACTTCTTGCGAGGCACGACGAAATCTCGAGCGAAACGGGCGGCGATGTCGGCAAGAAGCAATCGAACACACCCGATGAAACCAATACGTCCGTGGGATCGGGCCAAACCGGTGAAGATGGGGATGAGTCGGCGCGATCCGATCAGCTTACCGGTGGTGGTTTGCAAAAGGCGGCCCGTAAACCAGGCGACGGTAACGTTCGAATCACCGTGAACGTGCCGGCTTTCAAAATGACGCTGTGGCAAGGCGACAAGGAAGTTAAATCGAATCATGTGGGGGTTGGACTAAAAAAGTTCCCGATACCGATCGGAATGCGGTCCGCCGAACCGATCGGAATGCGGTCCGCCGATAAGATAATTCTGAACCCTCACTGGATCCCGCCCAACAGCGCATGGGTACGCAAGTCATCGAATGTGGAACCGTACGAGCGCATTCGCGCTGACGATCCGAATAATCCGCTTGGCAAGATCAAGATCCCGCTCGGTCAGGCTTATCTGCTGCACCAGACGCAAGGCCCGTCCGACATCGGCAATCTCGTTTCTCACGGCTCCATTCGGGTGATGCGCGCCGGTCTGTTCGAGGTAACAGAAATGGTCGCGCGGGCGCTTGATCTTCCGATCTCAGATCGTCAAATCGCAGCCGCTCGAAAAGATACTGACCGCCGCGTTATAAAGCTTAGCACTGACATTCCCGTTGATATCAACTACGACACAATGGTGGTAGAAAATGGCGTGCTGAATATTTATCCGGATGTCTATGACAATAATGCGAACACTGTTGAGAACCTACGCTCGGAGCTTCGCACGTTCGACGTGGATACGTCGAAACTAACCGACAAGGTTCTCCAACAGATGCTGGACAAAGTGAGCAGTGATAAGAGGTTTGTCATTGCAATCGAGGATGTGAAAAGAGGGACGGCCTTGAGGGGAAAGTTGGGCAACTGATACCCGGGTAAACAAAAAAGGCCGGGCTGCGCCGCGATCATCAACCGGTAATGAGTGCATGGGAAAACTTAAAAAAGGGAAATTAGATCTGTTTTATAGACAGAGTGTTTATCAAATGGGGGGCGAAAATGACGTGGCTAGTTTTAACGATTCTCGTAATTCTGTGGGCGATCGGTTACACGACCGGTCTTTCCGGGCCCGCGATCCATTTACTACTATTCGTCGCAGCAATTGTTTTCGTAATGAGGCTCGTAAGCGGACGGAAGATGGCTTAGACCAGGTCGTGTGTACATAGCACCAAAAGGAGGTAACGAAATGGGGGTTGAGAACAGAGTTAGTGACGCGCGGCAATTCCGCGAAGCCAAGGAGCACGCGGTCGACAGAGGCAGCATTAAACCCACCACACTGAGTAAAATAAAAATCGGTGCCATGGCCGCATTAGCAGGGTTTCTAATTGGTTTTGTTCCGGTTTGGTTAAGCTCAACAGGCTATCAGGAGGAACTCGACTCAGTACGCACGACACTGAGGCCCAGTGTTTTGCAAAATGAGTTGGCGACAGCAACGATAAACGCAAGGCGCGGTGAGTTTGAACAGGCACGTGAACAAACGAGTAGCTTCTTTACGGATCTACGTGCCGAGATCGAACGTGATGAAAGCTCGTTCGCACTCGAACAGCACGAAGCCGTGAGGTCTATGCTTAAACAACGCGACGACACAATCACTCTGCTCGCCCGGAGGGATCCCGCCAGTGCGGACCTACTGACCGACCTATACTTTAGTTACTTGCAGGTTAAAAACTCGGCCGTCCCAGAGAGTAAATAGGCGAACGGATTAGACTCGTAATTAATCCGAACAACAGACAATAAAACGAGAAGATGTGCGAAGGCGTGGTTTCCCGGCTGGGATTGTAGTCTCGCCAAAGACGAGCGGCTTTATGACCGGGCGTTTTCACGCACTCCCTTGGTTTACCGAGAAGGCCCTGCATGAGGGAATGACGGTCTCTTGAGCAAGGATAAGTTGAAGGCGCATTGCATCTTTCTTTTCAGTAAGGATGAGCCTCCAGATTATCTTCGTCTTGGCCGTACTCCTTCTCGCAGTTTTCCTTTTTATCACGGAAAAACTACGGGTGGATCTACGGCCCGTACAATACAAGTTTGACGACTTCGTCAAAGTAGGTTTTCCGCTAAACGTCATTTCTGGCTGCTGGCAACGGTTCTATACCTGTGTTTTGGGCATTTAGAACTCGAAACAAGGCCGTGGTCTAGCATTGCTTCAGGTCGAAGCGTCTCAGAAGATCTCTTTCTAAATCAACTCGGGGTAAACGAGGCTCAGAAGATAAGCCACGCTAAAGAGTACGAAGAAAATCCCTGCCGCGAACGTCATCCAAAATGAAATGCGCGACGGACCCAGATCGTCCGGCAAAATTCGATGGTTCAGATATAGGACGAGTCCTGTGACTATCGGTATATGAATCGCCTCTATCGCACCTGCCAGTTTTAATAGGCCAACCGGCTCGCCGAAAATAGCAAAAAGGATGATTGGGAGGATGGTGACGAGAACGATAACAAAAACCTTTTTCAGAAATTTCTCGTCCGTCCAGCGGCCTTCATAACCGTAGCCCTTAAGCAGTATGCTCGTGCCGTTTGCGTGAAGTCGACCGAACCCGTCCTGATCAGAAAGAACGGTGTCCCAAAAGCCTATAAACGTGGCCGTTATCATAAACCAGAATCCAATGGCGCCGAACACGCCGCCGAGCAGTACACCCAGGACCTCCGCGACGCGGGACTCCTCCGGCACGAGACCCCGCGGGCGAAGCAGCTCGGCACCGAGAATAAGAAAAGCGATCGTGATCAAAAGCGCCCCAATAATTGCGACTGTGGTATCAAGGTTTACTTGAGTGATCCAACCCTTAAGTCTGGTGCGGTCTTCCGGATTTAATGATTTCGGAGCGACACTTCTCTTCTTTGCGTTGTTGCCGGCGGCTCCGTAACCTTTGGCGGTGACCCAATACGAGTACCACATCATGCCTGCCGCACCGGACAGCATATATCCGAGCCAAGGGAGAATTTCGCCATAGTCGATGCCG
>DASUSJ010000166.1:0-10668 GCA_036375155.1 Pyrinomonadaceae bacterium | reverse complement strand
CAGATACCGCGACGGCTTTCGCACGTAAGCGGTGACCGAATGCGGATCTTCTGCAGACCAGAGAGCTGCACCTGTGCCGCAAGATCTTCGTTGATCTCAGTGTTTGCCGTGACGATCGTCGTACCGTCGACCGGATCGATGATATCGTCGAGCGACGTACAGCCGACGATACGATCGCGGAGGCTCTCTACCTCTTCACCGTTTCGAATGATCGCTTCGGCCCACACACCACGTAGCGTTCCGCAGTCATGTTCCGAGACAATCACGTCCTGAGCAACGTCAACCAGCCGGCGAGTCAGATAACCCGAGTCGGCCGTCTTCAACGCTGTATCAGCCAGACCCTTGCGGGCACCGTGGGTCGAGATAAAGTACTGCAGCACGTTCAGACCTTCACGGAAATTCGCGACGATCGGGGTCTCGATGATCTCACCTGACGGCTTGGCCATAAGACCGCGCATACCGGCGAGCTGTCGGATCTGTGCGTCCGAACCTCGTGCGCCGGAGTCAGCCATAACGAGGATGGGGTTCAGTTCTTTACGCTCTGCCTCACGTGTGTGCATCGCCTTGAACATTGCTTTTGCGACTTCGTCGGTCACTTCCGACCAGATCGCGGTAACCTTGTTCTCGCGTTCCATGTTGGTCATCGTGGCCTCTTCATACTGCTTCTGAAGCTTGTCGACTTCCTTGCGCGCCCTCTCGATGATCTCCTTCTTGCTCGGCGGCGTGACCATGTCATCGATACCGATCGACATACCCGACTTCGTTGCGTACAAGAAGCCCATCGTCTTCAGGTCGTCAAGCAGCAGAACCGTCGGTTCGTGACCGAGACGCAGGTGACAAAAGCTGACCAAGGACTGCAAACCCTTCTTCTTCAGCGTTCCATTAACGAACGGCAGCCCGTCGCGGGTGAGACGTTCGTTCAGGATCACACGGCCGGCGGTAGTGTCTATCACTCGGTCGACGTTCTCACGGACCATTGCACGCATGACGTCCTGGTTGTGATGTTCGACCGTCAGATCGAGCAGGTCTCCGCGCCATCGAAGGCGGATCTTTGTTTGTGTTTCTATCACTTCCGCGTCGAGGGCAAGCAGAACGTCATCGATCGAATTAAAGATCTTGCCGTCGCCCTTCATTTCATCGCGAGCCAGCGTCAGGTAATAACAGCCGAGAACGATATCCTGCGACGGCACGGTGATAGGCTGACCGCTTGCCGGACTTAGCAGGTTGTTCGAGGCAAGCATAAGAACGCTTGCTTCGATCTGCGCTTCGGCAGACAGCGGAATATGCACTGCCATCTGGTCGCCATCGAAATCGGCGTTGAACGCCGTACAGACAAGCGGATGGATCTTGATCGCCTTACCTTCCACAAGCACCGGCTCGAACGCCTGAATACCAAGACGGTGAAGCGTCGGCGCACGGTTCAGCAGTACGGGGTGTTCGCGAATAACTTCTTCGAGAATGTCCCAAACGATCGGCTCCTGGCGTTCCACCATTTCGCGAGCCTGCTTGATCGTCGCCGCATGCGCGTCCTTCTCAAGCTTGTTATAGATGAACGGCTTGAAAAGCTCGAGAGCCATCTTCTTCGGCAAGCCGCACTGGTGGAGCTTCAGCTCTGGACCAACGACGATGACCGAACGGCCCGAGTAATCGACGCGCTTTCCGAGAAGGTTCTGACGGAAACGCCCCTGTTTGCCCTTCAGTGTTCCCGACAGCGATTTCAGAGGGCGATTGTTTGCACCGCGAAGCACGCGTCCGCGTCGGCCGTTATCGAACAAGGCGTCGACCGCCTCCTGCAGCATGCGCTTCTCGTTGCGGACGATGACCTCGGGAGCACGAAGCTCGATAAGCTTCTTCAGACGGTTGTTCCGATTGATCACGCGTCGGTATAGATCGTTAAGGTCCGACGTCGCAAATCGGCCGCCATCCAACGGAACCAACGGGCGAAGCTCGGGCGGGATAACCGGGATTACGTCCAGGATCATCCACTCCGGTTTATTACCCGACCGCGCGAAGGAGTTCGAAACCTTCAGCCGCTTCGAATACTTCAGCTTCTTCTGCTGCGAAGTCTCGTCCTTCATCCGCGTACGAAGATCTTCGACAAGTTCCGGAACTTCGATCTTCATCAGAAGTTCCTTGATCGCCTCGGCACCCATCTTAGCGACGAACTGGTTCGGATAATCCCGCATCAGCTCACGGTAGCGTTCGTCCGTCAGAAGTTCCTTGGGCTTGAGATCCGGAACGTCACCCTCGTCGATTACGATGTACGTCTCGAAGTAAAGGATCTTCTCCAGATCGCGAAGCGTAATGTCGAGCAGATGGCCGATACGCGAGGGCAGGCCTTTAAAGAACCAGACATGCGAACAGGGCGAAGCCAGCTCGATATGTCCCAAGCGCTCACGGCGAACTTTCGACTGCGTTACCTCGACACCGCACTTGTCGCAGATCACGCCCCTATGCTTCATCCGCTTGTACTTTCCGCACAGACATTCCCAGTCGGAGACGGGACCGAAGATCCGGGCACAGAACAGACCGTCACGCTCCGGCTTGAAGGTGCGGTAGTTGATCGTTTCCGGTTTCGTCACCTCGCCGTGCGACCATGAACGAATCTTTTCGGGTGAGGCAAGCGAAATGCGGATCGCTTCGTAATTCGTGGTCAGTTGTGTTTTGTTGTCGTTATTAAATCGAAACATGTTTCTCCTAAGAGTCCCATGTCCCAGGTCCCTGGTCCCAAGTGCTTCCTCGACTTGGGACTCTGGGACTAGGGACTAGGGACTAATCAACTCCTACGATCGCATCGACACCCGCCGCCACTTCTTCAGGATCGATCTCATCTTCCTGGATAAGCTCGACGTCGAGACAAAGCGATTGCAGCTCACGGACCAGCACGTTGAACGACTCCGGAATTCCGGGCTCGAAGTTCGAAACGCCCTTGACGATCGTCTCGTAGATCTTCGAACGTCCCGCGACGTCGTCGGATTTGCAAGTCAGCAACTCCTGCAGGATGTGAGCGGCACCGTATGCTTCGAGCGCCCAGACCTCCATCTCACCGAACCTCTGTCCGCCGAACTGTGCCTTACCACCGAGCGGCTGCTGCGTGATCAGCGAGTAGGGCCCGATCGACCGAGCATGGATCTTGTCGTCGACCAGATGCGAGAGCTTGAGCATGTAGATGTAACCGACGGTCACTTTCTGTTCGAACTGTTCGCCGGTTAGCCCGTCATATAGACGCGTCTTGCCCGAGGGTCCCACCGAAGGCGGAAGCTTCAGTTCGTCGTATTTCGCATTCGCTTCACCGATGTATTTCTTGATCTCGTTCTCGCTCGCACCGTCGAATACCGGTGTTGCAAAGTGATAACCGAGAACTCGAGCAGCCCATCCAAGATGTGTTTCAAGGATCTGGCCGACGTTCATACGCGAAGGCACACCCAGCGGGTTGAGGACGATCTCGACCGGCGTTCCGTCCGGCAAGTAAGGCATGTCCTCTTCCGGCAGGATACGTGCGATAACACCCTTGTTACCGTGACGTCCGGCCATCTTGTCGCCGACCGAAAGCTTGCGCTTCATCGCAACAAAGACCTTCACCATCTTGATAACGCCCGGCGGCAGCTCATCTCCCTGCTTAAGCTTCGTTATCTTCTCGTCATAGATGTCCGAGAGGATGTTGATCTGACGCTCCGTCCGCTGCTCGTATTCCTTGACTTCAGCTGAGACGTCGATCGAACCGGCAGAAACCTCGATCTTCCGGAAGAGTTTCGGATCGAGCTCCTTCAGCTCCTCGCGCGTCAAAATGTGACCCTTCTTGAGAATGACCTCGCGGCCATCCTTCAGATCTTCGGTCAGCTTACGACGTTCGAAGAGCTCGTAGATGCGCTCGTCCCGCTGCTCCTGGAGGATACGAATTTCGTCCTCGAGGTCGCGGCGGAGCGATTCTTCCTGCATGCCTTCGATGTCGAGGCTTCTCTCATCCTTATCCTGACCCTTTCGCGTAAACACCTGGACGTCGACGACGGTACCGTCGATTCCCGGCGGGCAGGTAAGCGACGCGTCTTTGACGTCACCGGCCTTTTCACCAAAGATCGCTCGAAGCAGTTTCTCTTCTGCCGTCAGTTGCGTCTCGCCCTTCGGCGTGACTTTGCCGACGAGGATCGAGCCCGGCTTCACCTGTGCACCGATACGAATGATGCCGGATTCATCGAGATCCCGAAGCATGTTCTCGCCGATGTTCGGAATATCGCGAGTGATCTCTTCAGGTCCAAGCTTCGTATCGCGGGCCTCGATCTCGAGCTCCTCAATGTGGATCGACGTGTAGTAGTCGTCCTTCACCAAACGCTCGGAAACAAGTATCGCGTCCTCGAAGTTGTAACCGCGCCACGGCATGAACGCGACGAGGACGTTGCGTCCGAGTGCGAGCTCACCCCGATCGGTACACGGCCCGTCGGCGATAACCTGACCCTTTCGAACACGTTCGCCGACCGAAACGATAGGACGCTGGTTGATGCACGTGTTCTGGTTCGAACGCTTGAATTTCACCAGCGAGTAAATATCTGCCGTCACCTCACGCGAGATCGTACCGTCGACGCGATGGTCGGCCTTGACGATAATGCGTTCCGAATCTACGTAATCGACAACGCCGTTACGTTTAGCGATCACGACCGCACCGGAGTCACGGGCCGCGACCTTTTCCATTCCGGTCCCGACGTAGGGTGATTCCGCCCGCAGGAGAGGAACAGACTGACGCTGCATGTTTGAACCCATCAAGGCACGGTTCGCGTCGTCGTTCTCCAGGAATGGGATCAACGATGCCGCAACCGAGACCAGCTGCTTGGGCGAAACATCCATGTACTGGATGTCCGCACGATCGGCGGTGATGAACTCACCCTTCTGCCGCGCAGCGTTCCGTTCGTTGACGAGGTGTCCTTTCGGATCAAGCTCGATGTTGGCCTGGCCGATCGTATACCGGTCTTCCTCCCAAGCCGTCAGGTAGAATGGGTACGGCTCGAACTCGGCCTCCTTCCCGCCTTCCCTGGCGACTTTCTTATTTGCCTTCTCGACCTCCTCAAGCGGGACGTGCTCCCTGGGCTTGAACTTAGTGTCTCCACCGTTATGGATCTTGACGTACTCGATAACGCGTCCTTCCTCGACTTTCCGATACGGTGACTCGATAAAGCCGAATTCGTTGATCCGAGCAAAGCACGAGAGCGACGAGATCAGACCGATGTTCGGACCTTCAGGAGTCTCGATCGGACAGATTCGGCCGTAGTGAGTCGGGTGGACGTCACGAACTTCGAATCCGGCACGTTCACGCGACAGCCCGCCAGGTCCGAGAGCGGACAGACGACGTTTGTGTGTAATTTCGGACAGCGGATTGGTCTGGTCCATGAACTGCGAAAGCTGCGATGAACCAAAGAACTCACGAACCGCCGCGGTAACCGGCTTTGCGTTCACAAGATCACGCGGCATCGTCGTGAACATGTCCTGCTGGATCGACATCTTCTCCTTGATCGCGCGTTCCATGCGTTCGAGTCCGATGCGGAACTGGTTTTCAAGCAGCTCACCCACGGCACGCACGCGGCGATTTCCGAGATGGTCGATGTCATCTTGCGTGTACTGCTCGCTGTTCTTCTTCATCCGGAGCAGGTAATTCACAACCTCGACAAAATCGGACGCGGCAAGCAGCGGATCGTTAATGCGATCCCGCTCGGGACGGCCCATCTTGATGTTGAATTTCAGCCGGCCGACACGGGAGAGATCGAAGCGCCTCGGATCGAAGAACATTCCTTCAAGCAAATGATATGCGGTCGGGACCGTCGGCGGATCACCCGGACGCATCTTGCGATAGATCTCGAGCAAAGCATCGACAGGCTTGAGGATCGCGTCCTTCTTCAGTGTCTGCGAAATAACCTCACCGATCTCGTCAGCCTTCGGGAAGAACACCGCAAAGCTCTCGATGTTCTCTTCGATGATTTGCTGGAGCTTAGCCGGCGACAGTTCGGTATTTGATTCGACGATCACCTCGCCGGTCTCGGTGTTGACGATATCATCGACCGCGTAAGCACCGTCGAAGTCATTCACCGAAACTTCTACTTTGTCTTTCTTCAAACGGCGAAGTTCGGTGATCGCTAGTTTCGTTATCTTCTTACCGGTCTTGGTTATCTCTTCCTTCCGATCCTTGATGTCCTCTTCGGCACGCATTCCGGCGAGATGGGTGCTGCCTTCCGGTTTGACCCTGAGGTAGATCTTACCCTTCGAAACGACGGCCTCGTCGATGGTATAGAACAGCTTCAACAGGTCGGCATTAGTGTACTCAGCACTCTTAACAACTTCCTCGAGAATACTGTCCGACACGGTTTTCATGTCGATCTGAGGGTTAAGCCACATCCCTAGAGCCCGTAGGAAAATTGTCGCGAGGATCTTTCGCTTGCCGAGCCGGGCGTGCAGGATGCCCTTCTGGTCGTACTCGAACTCTACCCACGAGCCCCGGTACGGGATGATCTTCGCGAGATACTCGTCTCGATCTCCCTTGAAGAAAACACCGGGCGAGCGGTGGAGCTGAGAAACAATGACGCGCTCGGTGCCGTTGATGATGAACGTCCCGTTGTCGGTCATGAGCGGGATCTCGCCGAAGAAAACGTCTTCTTCCTTGATATCCCGTATAGTCGGCGTGCCGGTCTCAGCGTCCTTATCGAATACAGTTAACCGGATCTTAACCTTGAGAGGCACGCTGTACGACATCCCGCGTTCCTGACATTCCTGCTGATCATGTTTGTGCTTCAGGCCAACAGGTTCGCCGCAGTTCGGGCAAAGTTTCGGGCGAACGGCATTGAAAGTTCCGCAGCTGTTACAAAGAACCTCGGCAGGATTGAACGGATCGACTTTGATCTTCGAACCACAATTTTTACAGTTAGCCCGCAAGTGCTCGAGGCCTTCCAGGTTTCCGCATTTGCACTGCCAGTTACCGATCTGGTATTCGACGTATTCTAGTGTCGCCGTCTCACGGAAATCGGAGACGGGAAAGATCGAGCCGAAAACCGATTGCAGGCCAATGCTATCGCGCTCTTCAGGGATAAGGTCCATCTGGAGAAAGCGGTTGTATGACTCCCGCTGGACTTCGATCAGGTTCGGGATCTGCGCCGTCGTGTAGATCTTCGAGAAATCGACTCGCTCGGGCGATTGGCTCGTCCGGCGTCCCAGGCCATGTGAATTTTTTTGAAGCGGATTATTGATCATATGAGTAAAAAGCCTGAAGAAAATACCTGTTGATTTATCCGTCGTTTGTTGCTAGGATTCCCGTGTTATCGAAGGCTCCCAGCAAAACTTTTCAAGAAAAGACGGCAAATGCGGCCGAGGGTAAAGTTTGCCCTGACCGCTTCTCAGCAGTAAATCGCTGCCAAATAAGTTTTTCGAGAGTGCCGCAAAAAGACACCGACTCCCATTTTCGCGATCTAGAGATCGCGCCAAAACCGCAAGAAACCCCAGTAAAAATCGGGCTTCACATCCGTCACGGACGGTAATCGCAACTCAGTTAGCCTAAAAATCTCGTCGAGCGCTGGCATCCAGTTTAACAGCTAGACCGCGCCGATACAAATATTCCCTTTACAGGTTGGAGTTCGATGCAGCAAAAGCTGAAAGAGTTGAACTCCAACCTGATTCAGGTAAAGGCTATTTGACTTCGACTGTCGCTCCGGCTTCAGTAAGCTTGGTCTTGATCTCCTCGGCTTCGTCCTTCGAAACGCCTTCCTTCAAAGGCTTCGGAGCACCGTCCACCAGGTCCTTTGCTTCCTTAAGACCAAGGCCTGCCACCACTTCGCGAACGACCTTGATCACAGCGATCTTGTTGCCGCCGGCCGCCGTCAGGATCACGTCGAACGAATCCTTTTCTTCAGCCGCGGCCGCACCGCCACCGTCACCACCGGCCGGAGCCGCCATCATCATCGGAGCGGCCGCTGCTGCGGCCGAAACACCGAAAACTTCCTCGAGTTCCTTAACCAGCTCGGACGCCTCCAGAAGCGTCATTCCCTTCAAATATTCAACTACTTCGTCTTTTGTAATCGCCATTATTTTATCTATCTCCTCTACGGGTTCTGTGTTTTGATTCGTTCGTTGTTAGTCGTTCGTTGTTCGTCCCTTTGCAACGAACAATCATCGACCAACCACGAACGTCTTCAGTTGTCAGCCGCTAGAACCCACGGGACTCGTTGGAACTGGGTGCATCTCCTGTTCCGTTCGGGTCCGACGCCGGAACGACCTGACAAATCGCTCCGGCTCGCTTTCCTTGAGTACGGCTTATCAAGTTCAGAGTGCAAGCTTCAGCTTGTTCTTCGGAGAGTGACAAAGCTAACGCTTGCACTCTGAACAATCCTATTCAGTCTTCTCTTCGACATCGGCGGCCGGCGCTTCTTCAGCTGCCGCTTCCGCAGCCGGCGCTTCTTCTGCCGGAGCAGCCTCTTTAACCTCCGCTGGTGCTTCTTCGGCAACCGCAGGAGCTACTTCAGGAGCAGCTCCTGCCGGGCTTCCCTCTGCTTCCGCAGCCGGCGCCGGTTCCTCCACCTTCGCTTCAGCAGATGCTCCTCCGCGCGATTCCGGCGCTTTTTCACCGATCTGTTTGATCACGATCGCAAGGTCACGCGGCACCGCGTTGATCACGGTGACGATGCGCTGCGCCTGTGCGTTAAGAACATAAAGCAGCTTCGAGATAAGCTCTTCTTTTGAAGGCAGGCTCGCGATATCTTGGACCTGCTTAAGGTCGACAAGCCGTCCATCGACAACGCCCGTCTTGAACGTATAGATGTCGGCGTTGTCCTTCATGAACTTCGAGATAGCCTTGGACAAAATGACCGGATCATTCTCGGTCCAGGCTATCGCCGTCACGCCTTTAAAGTGTTCGGTAGCCTGTTCGAACTGCGTATCTTTTGCGGCGATCCGGGCCAGCGTATTCTTTACAACCTGATATTTCGCGCCTGCTTCACGAAGGTTGTTACGAAACTCAATGTCCTTGTTCACCGTCAACTTCGAAAAGCTAACGACCATCGCGGACTTCGCGTTCTGCAACGACTGAGTGAGGGCTTCCAGGTCTCTCTGTTTTGTTTCTCTTGTTTTCATTTCTCTATTCCCTCACTTCCTAAACGTACGCCAGCTCATCCAGCAGAACACCGGGGCTCATCGTGGCCGCTAGATTGATCTTCTTCAGATATCGGCCTTTTGCAGTAGTCGGCTTTGCTTTGATTACCGCGTTGATCAAAACCCGCGTGTTCTCGTGCAACTTCGCCTCATCGAACGACACCTTGCCCACCGGCGAGTGGATGACGCCCGTCTTGTCTACGCGGTATTCCACCTTTCCGGCCTTCGTTTCCTCGATGGCCGTTTTCACGTCCATTGTCACGGTTCCTGTTTTGGGATTCGGCATCAATCCTCGAGGACCAAGGATCTTACCCAACTGCCCGACCTTGCCCATCATATCGGGCGTAGCGATAAGGGCATCAAACTCGAGCCAGCCGCCTTTGATCTTTTCGACGAGATCGTCGCCGCCTGCAATGTCGGCTCCCGCCGCTTCGGCTTCTTTGATCTTGTCACCTTGCGCTATTACAACGACTTTCTTGGCCGCTCCGCCCAGACCATGCGGAAGGACGATAGTTCCGCGAACGAGCTGATCGGCTTTTCTGGGGTCAACGCCAAGCCACATGGTCAGTTCGACGGTTTCATCGAACTTCGCAAAGGCAATCTCTTTCAACTTCGCAACCGCTTCTTCAAGCGTGTGTTTTTTGCCAGGCTCGATCTTTTCAAGCGCGGCGAGATACTTCTTTCCTCTTTTCATTTTACCTCCAGGTGTTAGCGGGAATCTTCGATTCCCTCCCTACTGTGACGCGGTGACTGGTGATCTCCCGCGTCTGGCGTCTCCGCAACGCAAACTTATCCAACTTATCCTTCGACCGTCAGACCCATCGACTTCGCGGTTCCCTCGATCGTACGCATTGCTGATTCGATATTTGTCGTATTCAGGTCCTGCAGTTTCTTCTCGGCAATCTCACGGATCTTGTCACGCGAGATCGTTCCGACCTTTTCCTTGTTCGGTTTACCCGAGCCTTTCGGAATCCCGGCCGCTTTTCGAAGCAGATCCCCTGCGGGCGGCGTCTTTGTCTCGAACGTAAACGAACGATCAGCGTAAACGGTGATAACGACCGGGATCTTCATATCCGGATCGTCGTTCTGAGTCTTCGCATTGAAAGCCTTGCAAAACTCCATGATGTTCACGCCGTGCTGGCCGAGAGCCGGTCCGATCGGCGGAGCCGGATTCGCTTTCCCCGCCGGGATCTGCAACTTGATGTAACCTTCTATCTTCTTTGCCATACTTACATTTTGGATTTTGGATTTTAGATTTTGGATTGTCGGATCAAGCTGTCAATCCGAGATCCCAAATCTAAAATCCAAAATCGGATTACTCTTCTTCTGCGAACGTAACTTTCTCGACATCGAGGAAGTTCAGTTCGACCGGGGTTGAACGTCCAAAGATCGTCACCGTGACTTTCAACGTGGTCTTTTCTTCGTTCACTTCCTCAACCTTCCCCGTAAAGCTTGCGAACGGACCCGACTTGATCCTCACCACTTCGTTCACCGTATATGTGTACTTCGGCTTCGGCTTCTCGGTAGCTTCCTCGATGTTCTTTACGATCT
>DASUSJ010000165.1:0-16994 GCA_036375155.1 Pyrinomonadaceae bacterium | reverse complement strand
TTGCTCCTCGGATGAGTTTAGTGACTGGTCGAGCTAGCGTCGCTATAAGTTTTTCGGACTCGGTAATCTTTCTTGCCTTTCTGCTTTACGGACCAGAATGCGCAGTGCTGATAGCAGCTGTAGAAGCTTTAGCAAGCTGTTACTACAACAAGTGGTCGGGCTCGTTGCTATTCGGAAAAAACATGATCGCCGTCAACACCCTCGCCGCAGCTCTTACTGCCGCGGCTGCGAGTTTGACATGGCTAACCCTCTCAAAGTTCACCTACATCGACACGTTTCAAACAAGCACACGCGGATTAATTGCAACACTTGGAGTCCTCTCTTTGGCCCAGTTCGTTGGATCAACTATTTACGCCGCGCTAATCTTGCCCGTCAAAGACGGAATGAGTTTCTGGTCAACGTGGAAGCGTGATTGCTTTTCGTCTTCGACGTCGCATTTCGTAGGCGCCGGCGCGGCTGGAATCTGTTATCAAATAATTACGTATGGCGACTTCATTACTGGAGGCGTTGCCTTAGCAGTGTTTGGACTCATCTACTTCACCTACCGCCAATCAATCAAGCAAATCAACTCATCCGTAGAACAAGCTGAAGAGGCACATCGGCAAAAAGCCGAAATCGAACGAGAGCGGCGTGTGGAGGCGGAACGGTATGCTGAGCAGCTCAGCGGATCGCTTCAGAAGGAGGAGTTGGCGAATGCGGCACTGCGCAAGAGTGAGGCCGATTTTCAGCATGCCGCACTCCATGATTCGCTGACGGGGCTCGCAAACAGGAAGAACCTCAACGAAGTCCTTCGAAAACTGATCCTCGCCTACAGGGACGATCCGTCACAGAACTTCCAGGTACTGTTCCTTGATATCAAAGGCTTCAAAAAGATCAACGACAGTCTCGGCCACTCGATAGGCGACAAGGTCCTGATGATCGCCGCAAAGCGTTTTAGCCGGCTGGTAAATCCGGAAGACACCGTCGCACGTATCGGCGGAGACGAGTTCGCCATCATACTCAGAAATCTTTCGACCGTCGGCAAAGCACTGAAAGTCGCCCGCCGCATACACAAGAGCATCAGCCAGCCCTTCTCGCTAAGCGGTAATAAGATCGACATCGACATGAACATCGGCATCGCTCCGTGCGACGCGGAATACGACACGCCGGAAGAGATACTTCGCGACGCCGACATCGCAATGCACTACGCAAAAGAGCGCAACGACGGCCCCGCGGTCTTTACTAAAGAGTTGCGTGCCCGCTTCCTAGAGCGCATCCGTTTCGAGATGGACCTTCGTAGTGCGATCGACCGCGGCGAACTTTCGGTCCACTACCAACCCATCGTGAGTTTGAGCGACGGTCGCATCGTCGGCTTCGAAGCGCTCCTACGCTGGCATCACAGCGAGTTTGGAATGATACCTCCGAACAAATTTATCCCGATCGCCGAACAGTCTGGCCTCATCCAACCGATCACTGTATGGATTCTGAAAGAAACCTGCGAGCAGCTCGTGAAGTGGCAGTCGGTGTCTGCGGAATACAAAGACCTGGTTGTGAGCGTAAACATCTCGGGTAAGCACCTTTCGAACGACGACCTGATCGACGATGTCGAACACGTCCTCGAAACCACGCGCGTCCCGGCCCGTACGCTGAAGCTTGAGATCACCGAAAGCACGGCGATGCAAAACGCCGAGCACACGATCAATGTCCTCAATAAGCTGAAGCACATAGGCGTACAGCTGAGCATCGACGATTTTGGCACCGGGTATTCGAGCCTTAGCTATCTACACCGGCTGCCGTTCGACACGCTGAAGATCGACCGTTCGTTCGTCTACACTGTCGGTGAGCGGGGCGAGAATTCTGAGATCCTGCAGACCATTATCTCGCTTGCCAAGAATCTCAAAATGCGTGTGATCGCGGAGGGTGTGGAAACAGCCAGCCAGCTAGCCGTTCTCCAAAATCTCGGATGCGATTACGCCCAGGGCTTCCTACTCGCCAAACCGAAGGGCCGCGAGGAAACCGAAGAGCTGCTTTACAAACGCCACAACTGGCTGCCTGAAGCGCTGACGGAACAATTCGAACGCTCTGCGGTCTCCTCCGACGATAGCCTGCCCGTTTTCTAATATCTGAATCGCAAGTTCTTGTTTATCAGCGTAGCAGAGCTCCACGCAGCTGCGACGGACCGATGTTTGCCGAACAACATAGCGAGGCCTATAATCATCGAACATTCCAATTCCAAATCGATGAGGTACCCGCACTATGTTTAAAAGATCCCTTGCGCTATTTGCGCTTTTTGCATTTCTCTTTACCAGCCTCTCGGCCCAGAACGGCTTCGATTATCCGAAGGCAAAAAAGGTCGAGCAGGTCGACGATTATCACGGCATTAAAGTAAGCGATCCATATCGCTGGATGGAGGATTCGAAGTCGCCCGAAGTTCAGGCGTGGATCGAAGCCGAGAACAAGCTGACCGACGCTTATCTTGCCGCGATTCCCGAGCGTGAGGCGATTAAGAATCGTCTGACCGAACTTTGGAATTACGAGCGCTATTCCGCGCCGGGCAAAGTCGGTAACAGATACATCTACTCAAAAAACGACGGTCTGCAGAACCAGAGCGTTCTCTATATAACGGACTCAATCAATGATCCCGGCCGCGTGCTGCTCGATCCGAACAAGCTCTCCGCGGACGGCACGGCCGCGCTTGGAGGATCGTCGTTCACCGAAGACGGCAAGCTTTGGGCCTATGGTGTCGCGATCGCGGGTTCCGACCGCACCGAATGGAAGGTGATGAATGTCGACACCGGTGAGCATCTTTCCGACACACTCAGACCGAATCGTCAGGGCGGAGTTTCGTGGCTGAAGGACAACTCCGGTTTCTTCTACAGCCGGTTCCCCGATGCCGTTGCCGGGGCCGAACTAAAAGGAACGAACAAATTCCAGAAGATATATTTCCACAAACTCGGCACGCCGCAGTCTGAAGACTTCGTCGTTTATGAGCGGCCCGAGGACGGTGAGCTATTCATGGGCGGTGGTGTAACCGAGGACGGCAACTGGCTTGTCATCCGAGTCGCTAAAGGCACCGAACGCATGAACATGATCTACGTAAAGAACCTGTCGATGGAGAAAGCGCCCATCGTAGGTCTTGTTGCGGAAAGAACGAACAGCTACTCGTTCGTCGGCAATGACGGATCGACGTTCTATTTCGAAACCGACAAGGACGCGGAGCGCGGTCGTCTTGTCAGTGTCGACGTGCTCGCGAAAACCCCGGTGTGGAAAGAGATCGTTCCCCAAGCCAATGAAACTTTGAACTACGTGCAGATGATTAACGATCAGTTCGTGCTGAATTATCTGAAGGACGCCTATACGCAGATCAAGATCGTCGATAAGGATGGGAAGTTTGTCCGCAATGTCGAGCTTCCGGGTATAGGCTCGGCCGGCGGATTCGGCGGAAAGCAGAAAGACACCGAAACCTTCTATACGTTTTCGAGCTACAACGCTCCGCCTACGATCTACCGCTACGACATGAGGAGCGGAAAGAGTACGCTCTTCCGGAAAGCCGGCGTGAAATTCGACCCATCTGCTTATGAAGTGAAGCAGGTCTTCTACACCAGCAAAGACGGAACGAAGATTCCGATGTTCATAACCCACAAGAAAGGCCTGAAACTAGACGGTAATAATCCGACGCTGCTGTATGGATACGGCGGGTTCAACGTATCGATGACACCTGGCTTCTCTGTCGCGCGTCTGCCGTGGTTGGAGATGGGCGGCGTGTACGTCGTGGCGAATCTGCGTGGCGGGGCCGAGTACGGCAAGACGTGGTGGGAAGGCGGATCGCGTCTGAAGAAGCAGAATGTGTTTGACGACTTCATCGCCGCGGCCGAATGGCTGATCGCGAACAAATACACATCGAACAAAAAGCTCGCGATCCAGGGCGGATCGAACGGGGGGTTGCTCGTTGGCGCAGTTTTGAATCAGCGTCCCGATCTTTTCGGTGCGGCTCTGCCGGCGGTTGGTGTAATGGACATGGTCCGCTTCACCGAGTTCACCGTCGGTGCAGCGTGGAAATCTGATTACGGTGATCCGCGCAACCCTGCCGACTTCAAAGCACTGTATGCATACTCGCCGCTACACAACATCAAGCCGGGTACGAAGTATCCCGCGACGCTGGTGACGACGTCGGACCACGACGATCGGGTGTTCCCTGCCCACAGCTTTAAGTACGCTGCGGCGCTACAGGATGCCCAGGCCGGAAGCGCTCCGGTTCTCATCCGAATCGAAACTAAAGCAGGTCACGGCGCAGGCAAACCGACAACCAAGATCATCCAGGAACAGGCAGATATATACGGGTTTCTCGTTAAGAACTTGGGGATGAAGTAACAGGTTGTCGTGTCGATCAGAGTAGGCCGTCTCCATTTCGTAAGACGGCCTTTTTTGTTGTCTTTACATCGGTCGAGATTAGAAGTATTGAGGCACACACACTCGAGCGGCCGTGTCTCCGTCACGCGTTCTAAACCGACAGATTATCTATGAAAAGTACAAAACTCTTTCGGCTCGGTTCCGGAACGAAATGTCCTCACCTCGCTGGTGGGGCAATTAGATGTGACGCGCATTCCGGTCACCGGACAGACCAGCATGGTCGAGCCGCGTTCGCCGCCGGACGCGCGACGTGATGAGTTGGAATTGTTTGAGCGGTCCTCCAGATTCTCCCAAGTACTTGAAAGCGGTGTCGGACTTGGGGAGGCGTCGGTGGACGTTTCAGGCTCGACCGGATTGCCGTACTCGTCGTAGACGGGTTCCGCCGTCTCAAACATCGCCCGGGTTGGAAGCGTCCCGCCGATGAACAATTCGATTCGTCGAAATTCTGCAGGCACGTTCGTCACGAAGACCTCTTTCGTTTCCGGAGCGTCATCGGTTGCCCAGGCGGGGTCGTCCAAACCTTCAATCCTCGGCGTCGGCGAGGGTGTCGGCGTTGCTTTAGTCTCGGCAGGTTCGAGTGCGTCGAGTTCCCGAATGAGCGATCCGTTGCGAATATCGATCTCGGCTTTGCGAATACCGGCGGGCATCGCCCAGTCACCATTCCATTCCGGATGAAGCTGCAAAGCTTCTTTCATGAAATCCGCCCAGATCGGCATTGCCGAATCCGAACCCTTCATGCCGAGGTCATCATTATCATCGAAGCCTACGTAGACCACACAAACCAGTTCGGGTGTAAATCCTGCGAACCAACCGTCGCGTGATGTGCCCGTTTTTCCGGCAAACGCGGTCCTGCCGGCAACATTGCGGAAGCCCCACCCCTGCACCTGTGCTGCCGTGCCGCGGTTGATCACATCCTTCATGATGTCGTTCATCACATACGCGACGTCCGGCCGAATGACGCTCTTTTTTTCCACCTTCGGCGCGTCGATCGTTGATCCGTCACCGGCGGTGACTTGTGTGACTGGCATAGGCGCGACGGCGTCCCCGAGGTTCGCGAACATCGTGTAAGCCGCTGCTACCTGGAGCGGCGTCGCCTCAGCCGTACCCAGCGCCATGGATGGATATGCGTGCTCGACCTTCGCCATTCCTGCCTTAGCCGCGAGATTCATCACTTTGCCGATGTTTACCTGCATACCAAGATCGACCGTGATCGTGTTCTTGCTCTTCACGAGCGCGTCACGTAGCGTCGTCTCTTTGTTCGAGAACGTATCACCGTAGTTGTTCGGTGCGTAGGTCTCGCGGCCAGACGCGAACACCTTCTTCTCGTCCTTGAAAACCGTTGCAGCCGTAAACACTCGAGACGAGCTGTCGTACGCCGAGTTCAAAGCGGTCGCGTAGACGAACGGCTTGAACACAGATCCGGGCTGTCTCATCGCGTCGGTTGCACGGTTGAATTGGCTCTGCTCGTAATCGCGCCCGCCGACGAGCGCAACTATCTCCCCCGTTTTAGGCCGGATGGCAACCAGCGCGGCATTTAGATTTCCCTTCTCCTTCTTCGGAAAATACTTGTCCAGCTTTTCAAGACGGCGCGCAACAGTCTCGTATGCAACTCGCTGCAGGTCCGGGTCGATGGAGGTGTAGACGCGATAGTGCTGCAGAGCTTCCGGATCGGCCGTGATCTTCGGCAGTTCTTCAATCACGTATTGAGAGAAGTACGGCATTCCATGAAGGTCTTTACGCCCTGTGATCGGCTTTAGTGTTAGCTTCGTCGCACGCGCTTCTGAAGCTTGCTGCGCGTTTATTTCGCCAGCTTCGAGCATCGAGTCGATCACCTGATTACGGCGCTCTGTTACACGTTCCGGATTCTTGTACGGACCGTAACGGTTGGGACTGCGGATGATACCGGCGATGAACGCGGATTCCGGCAGCGTCAGTTGCGAAACGTCCTTTCCAAAGTAAACATTCGCCGCTTCGCCGACACCATAGATCGAGACACCCGACTGCTGGCCGAGATAGATCTGGTTCGCATAGAGTGTAAATATCTCTTCCTTACTTAGACGCGTTTCGAGGATCACTGACATGAACGCCTCGCGCGCTTTTCGCTCGTACGTGGGATCGTTCGTGAGCAGTAGATTTTTTACGAGCTGCTGCGTGATCGAGGAACCACCCTGATTCGACAGCGGCGAGTCCTCCGTGTCTTCGTACCTTCGCCAAAGGGCACGTGCGATCCCGCGGAAGTTGACCCCATAGTGTTCGAAGAATGCCCTGTCCTCGGTGACGGTGATAGCCTTGATCAAGTGCTGCGGAAGATCCTGAAATGTCACCGTCCTTCTCCGGCCGTCGCCTTCCGCCGCCACCGTGCTAAGCATCTTCGGCTCCAGCTTAACCGCCTCGATCTGCTTTCTCGCTTCGAGATCGGCGATCCCGTTCACCGACTTTCCATCCTTTGCAAAGCTTATCGACAGTGCCGAAAAGACCTTCTTTCCATCGAGCACACCCGTGATTCCAGGTTCGATCACAAGTTTTTTTTCCACGAATGAATACCGACTTCGAGACTCATCGGCTTTCGCGTTCTTCTCGATATAGCCCGCGGACTTAAGATATTCGATCAACTCTGTCGGCGATACGCGTTCGCCCACCTTAAGGGTCTTCGGCGCCGAATAGATTCCGGCGGAGGGAGTGAAGATCTGTTCGCCGAGCAGGCGTCGATCGATCTGATCGGAGTATTCGAACCAGAAGTATGTGAAAGTAAGAAATCCGATAAGGACAAAAACCAGCGTGAAGGTTACGAGCCATGGATTGATGAAGAAACGAAGAAACCGTCGGGAGCGGCTCGGAGCCGGGGCCTGATACGCCGATACGCGGCGCGCGTTGACCCAGCCCTTCGGTGGACGCCTTGATCTCATGTTCTTCGGTTGGAAAGGATCCCGCATTTCCGAGTAGTCGTTCAGCGAGTTAGAGAGGTTTTCGATTTGGGTCGTTGCCCTGTAAAATTCTAGCTAGTTTGGTGTGCGAAAGTCTATTTAATTCTGTAGCTTGGCAATTTGCACTTCGCACCCTCGAGCGCCTGCGTGAACACATGACCGCAAATGTTTGGGCGCTGTCTTTCACGCGGGGGCGCAAAGCCGAAAGACGATCGAAAATCGAAAATCGCAAATCGAAAATCCTCCATGAAGTTTCTCGTAACAGGCGGGTCCGGCTATTTAGGAACACACGTTCGCCGGTATTTTGACGCTGACGATTTTTCTCGAACGTCAGGTTTCGATTTGCTGAACACCGCCGACGCGACGGTCGTTTCCGAATACGACGTCGTCATTCATCTCGCTGCTCATCTGGATAAATCGCCTGACGCCGCCGAGCAGGTTTTCCTGACCAATGTTGAGGGAACAGTAAACCTCCTGAAGCAGATGCGGCCCGATTCAGTTTTTATCTTCGCTTCAACAAAGGATGTATACGGTAGATTTGCGGATAATTTTTCGCAGGTGCCTGAGAGCTGTCAGACTTTGTATTCCGGCCAGTCGGCGCTCGAGTGGTCAAAGCTAATCGCCGAACGGTACGTAGAATATTACGCACATCAGGACCGTTTTCGTGCGTGCATTTTTAGAATGTCGACGATCTACGCGCCAAAAAGCCCCGACACGACGCCGAACTTTATTGGTGCATACGCCGACGCCATCAACTTTGGTGAACGAATCCGCTTGCCCGGCAGCGGTCGCCCGCGTCGAGACCTGCTTCATGTCGATGATTTCAGCGCGGCGTGCCGGGCATTCGTTGATTCAGTGATTCGACACGGTCTTTACAATATCGGCGGCGGATATGCGCACTCGCTGACGCTGAATGAGCTGATCGGCAAACTCGAGGACGTATCCGGGCTTCAGGCCGTTGTCGACGAGGAAAATCCACTTCCCGATCCTGCGCCGATGAACTACGTTTCCGACCTATCGTTGATCCGGCAGGAACTGGATTGGGAACCGAAGATAGGAATCGAGGAGGGACTTGGCCGGCTGTTTCAGCCAGTAACTAGTAATTAGCTCTCAGTAACTAGAAGCTAGACCTCAAGAAGCTGTACCGGATTTGACGGCTCGCGAGACAAGGCAATTTCTAATTGTCAGATATCGTCCTGGTGATCAGTTGTCAGTTCGGGTGATTAGCGGCTCGTTGATAGGTGCTGATTATAACGTCCTTGCCGTACCTTACGTTTGATGAACATTCTCGTCCGCGGGACAAATTGGATAGGCGATGCCGTGATGACGATCCCGGCGATCAGGAAGCTGCGGGAGATGTTTCCTGACGCGCATATGACGCTTCTGACGCGTGAGTGGGCAAAAGACATTTTCAGCGAGTCCGGTCTGTTCGACGAGATCATCACGACCGGTTCTCTTTTCAGGCAAGTCAAAGAGGTTCGCCGGCGACGGTTCGACCTCGCAGTCATCCTCCCCAACTCTTTTAGGTCGGCCCTCGCTATCCGACTTGGCGGTGCAAAGCAGATCTTCGGCTACGCTACGGAAAGACGGTCACTGCTGCTCACGCATGCGTTGCAGGTACCGGCTTCGAAGAACTCTCGTCACGAGGTCTACTACTATCTCGATCTGGTAGCGGCCGTCGAAAGATCACTGCTCGGCGGAAGCAGCGAAGTAGCTGATATCGAGCCGCGACTTGTGGTTAGCGATACCCGGCGATCGAGAGCACATCAGATCTTAATGCAAGCCGGCGTCGTTGATGATGTGCCGACGGTCGCTATCGCCCCGGGCTCGACAAACTCCGATGCGAAGCGTTGGACGCCGGTCGGTTTTGCCCGGCTCAATGACCGCCTGCGTTCCGAACTCGGAGTGAATGTCATTTTACTCGGCTCAAGAGAAGATAGAGAGGTAACCCGGGAGGTCGCCGGGCTGGCGCGTCATCCACCTCTGGACCTGGCGGGTCAAACAAGTCTTGCTGACGCCGCGGCGGTCCTGAGCATTTCCGATCTGCTTATCTCGAACGATATGGGTCTTGCGCATTTGGCACCCGCGGTCGGAACCGCGGCCCTGGTCATCTTCGGTCCGACAAACCCGGTTACAACTCGCCCGTTTTCTGAAAATGCTTTCATAATGTCTGCAAACGTCGAGTGTGCTCCGTGTATGCTCCGGACGTGTCCGATCGATCACCGGTGCATGACGCGCATCTCAGCGGACGATGTCTTTGAAAAAGCAAAGGTGATACTAAATGGAAACTAGCGGCGACATACCAAAAAAAGCGGTGTTCCTTGATCGGGACGGCACGTTGATCCAGGAGGTCAATTATCTTTCACGGGTGGATGATCTCGACGTGTTTCCCTATACGCACGAGGCACTCAAGCTTCTTAAGGATGCGGGTTTCTTGCTGATCGTAATTACCAACCAGTCGGGCATCGGCCGCGGAGTTTACGACGAAGCCGCAATGCACTCGATCCATGCCGAGATGCAGACGCGGTTAGATGAATTGATCGATGCGTTCTATTTTTGCCCCCACCTTCCGTGTGACGGATGTAACTGCCGAAAGCCGCTGCTCGGCATGATCGAGTCCGCGGCGTCTGATTTTGCGATCGACATTGCTGGTTCGTGGGTGATCGGTGATAAGAAGATCGACGTGGAGACCGCGCGAAATGCCGGTGCGCGAAGCGGGATGGTGATGACGGGCTATGGCCGCGCGCATTCAAAGGAGCTTATTGCAATGCCTGATGTGCTCGGTGAAACTCTGCTCGATGTTGTGCGGGAAGTGTTACGGTAAATTCGCTTCCCTGATTCAATCCATCGCTTGCGACACTCACGGACCCGCCGTGCATCTCGACAAGTTGTCGGACGATCGCGAGACCCAACCCAAGGCCGCCATTTCTGCTTGAGGACGACACATCCTGGCGAAAGCGCTCGAATACCGAAGGCAAAAATTCCCTGCTTATGCCGACGCCGTTGTCCCTTACAACAACTTTAAGATTCTCGTGGTCGCCGGTGAGCATCACGTCGACACGACCTCCTTCCGGCGTGAACTTAACGGCGTTAGTAAGCAAATTCGAAAAGACTTGCATCAATCGATTTCTATCCCCGCTCAGGAACAATGATTCCTCGTTCGCGCTCGGCTGCTGCAAGATCTCGATCCGCTTGGCGTTCGCAGTGGGTCGCACGATCTCGATCGCGTCGTGTATTAGCTCAAACGGATCGACCGGTCCCACGTCAAGCACGAGTTTACCGGAGATGATCCTCGCAACATCGAGCAGATCTTCGATCAGTCGGTTCTGCGTCTCGGAGTTTTTGATGATCGTGCCAAGTGCCTTTTTTACCTGATCTTCTTCCAGGTCGCCGGCCTTGAGCATTCGGGCCCAGCCAAGAATCGAATTCAGCGGCGTCTTCAGCTCATGCGAGACGGTGGCCATAAATTCATCGCGAAGCCGATTCGCGATCTCCGCTTCGCGACGCGCGTTTTGTTCGTTCTTTAAGAGAAGTTCCCGTTCCGCCGCGATGCTGTGCAACGATTCGTTAGCATTTTCGAGCTCCCTGGTCCTTTCTTCTATCCGGACCTCAAGCTGCCTGTTGGAATCGATTAAAGCCGTCTCTGCATTTTTTCGTTTACCGATCTCGCGCGAAACGACAATGTTAGCCAGGCCAAGGGCGATGATTCCCGCAACACAGCCAATTATCAGGATCCATATAGTACGGAAGAAACTCTCGTCCAGATCCTTTTCACGCTCCCGAAGCGACGTAAGCTCAGCCGTCTTCAGCCGGTCTATTGTCGCCCGAATGCTGGCGGTTACGGTCCGTTCCGACGAATCGCTGAGGCTCGAGACCGTAGCTTCAAATCCCTCGATCTTACGCCGCTCGATCTTGCGGTCCACCCCAGAAAGATATTGGGCGGTCCATGCTTCGAGCCGCGCCAGCTCTTCCAGTTCCTGAGGGGAATCCGCCACCGAAGTTCTCAGTTCCGCCAGGTTTTGCTGTAGTTTCAACTTTGACTGTTGATATGGATTCAGGTAGGTGTCGTTTCCAGTGATGACGAACCCACTTAGTGCTGATTCGACGTCGAGAGTCAATCGGAGAGTATCATCCAGCTTAGAGATGACCTTCTGCGCACGCTTTTCAAGGCCGACCGCATCCTGTAGCGAGGCCGTATGCTGGTAGAACGCCACTCCGAGCGTCGTCATTATGACAACGACGAAGAACAGGATCAACGGCAATTTTCTCTCGGTCGGCAGGGGCATCTCCGCATTTTGGATTTTGGATTTTTGAATCTGGATTGGTGAGCGTAGGGCTCTTAGTGCTTCTAAACCTATCGGCGGCTGTCGAACCTGAGACTGAGATCTTGAAATCCAAAATCCAAAAATCTAAAATCAGCCGGTTCTCCCGAAATCATCGTCCAATCGTTCGATGTCGTCCTCGCCGAAATAGTCGCCTGTTTGTGTCTCGATAAGGACAAGCTTTTCGCCGTCGGCGGAATTTTCAATGCGGTGTGCGGCGCCGCATGGAACGTCAAGGGCTTGGCCCGTTCCTACTAGGATTTCGGAGTCGTTTAATGTTACTTTAGCTGTGCCGCGGACAACGAACCAGTGCTCGGAGCGGCGAGAATGCCGCTGATAACTTAGTCGTTTCCCAGGCAGGACCTCGAGTCGTTTGACTTTGTAGTTTTCGCCTTCATCGAGGATTGTAAAACTGCCCCACGGGCGCTCCTCGAAAACGTTTTGTTCCACAACTTCCTTTTTCATATCAACCGAACCGGAGCATGTTCAGTTTAGACGAAAACACGGGCACAGCCAATAACGTCTCGCTCCAAAAACTACAAACGCTGATCGTCGGCCGCTTGATCGTTATCTTCCTGCTTCTCGTAACGAGTTGGATCTGGTACAGCGGTTCGGTTCAGCTATCACTCGACAATTTCCCTGAAGGACCCTTCCTCGTTTTTGTTGTTTCGGTAGGGCTGACGGCGCTTTATTTTTTGTTATCCCGGGTATCGCGAGCATGGGATTGGCAAGCTCGCGCGCAGTTTTTGATCGATGCGCTGCTGATAACTTGGCTGGTATGGAAAACAGGCGATCTGACCTCGCCGTACATAACGCTTTACATTGTATTGATCGGAGTGTCGAGCGTTTTTCTTCGCCCACGCATTACGTTCCTGATGGCGGTGATTTGTGTCGCTTTCTTCTCGCTTCTGGGAATCCTGACCGGTCTCTCGGTCATAGAAACGTCCGGCTCGGCCCAATCCGCACCGCGGATAATCCAGATCGTAAGCTTTCACGTGATCGCATTCCTGGTCGTCGGCCTACTCGCTTCAAGACTGTCGGAGCGACTATCGTCGGGTGAACAGTTGATCGAGGCTACAAAGAGTCTCGCGAATCTCCAGGCGTTACATGAGCGCATCGTCGAATCGATTCGCTCAGGTCTTATCACGACCGACCTCGACGGGAAGATCTACACGGTCAACGCTGCGGCGACAGAGATCACCGGATATCAGCCCGAGGAGATGCGCGGACGATCGATCTTTTCACTTTTTGGAAATATAAGACAGGCGATCCAGATCTCGCTGGAGGTGCCCGAGGTCGATCAGCCGCCGCGCTTTGAAACGGACCTCGTCACGCCCGAGGGTTTCGCGGTGCGGATAGGTTTCAACATCTCGCAACTCTACTCGGAGAATAACGAGCGGTCTGGCCTCATCATTACCTTTCAGGATCTGACGGAGATCAGGTCGATGGAAGAAAGCATAAAGCGCAAGGACCGGCTCGCAGCCGTCGGACGTGTGGGAGCTGGACTCGCACACGAGATCCGGAATCCGCTGGGAGCGATGCGCGGAGCGATCCAGGTTCTTGAATCGAATACGCCGCCGGATTCGGTCCAGGCGGACCTTATGAACATCATCCTGCGCGAATCCGACCGCTTGAACAGCATCATCACGAACTTTCTGAGCTATGCGAAACCCAAGGTGGGAAGTTTTAGCGAGATCGATATCTGCGAGGGGATTCGCGACACGGTGAAACTTCTTCGTCACAGCCCGGAGGTCACCGACAAGCACAAGCTGCACGACATCCTGCCCGCGCATCCGGTATTTGTATCAGCCGATTCCACGCAACTGAAGCAGGTCTTCTGGAATCTGGCGCGAAACGCGATCAACGCGATGCCGAACGGAGGCGAACTGACTATTAAGTTGGAAATCGTTCCGAACAACCGCGTCCAAATCACTTTCGAAGACACGGGAATCGGCATGACACCCGAGCAGGTTGAACGTCTTTTCGAGCCTTTCTCGAACTCGACTTCGGGCGGCACCGGCCTCGGTCTATCGATCGTATACCAGATCATCCGTGATCATGACGGGGTAATAAATGTCAAAAGCTTCGAGGGCGAAGGCACAGTCATCACAGTAGTTCTGCCGCGTGCCAGTCAACAAAAGGCAGACGACGATACAAACGACGGCGACATTCACGTATCGTCGGCCCCCACTCGGCTGAAAGAGTATCTTCACGTCAACAGCGAGGAATCCGAAATTACTCCTTGAACAAAAACATTGTTTTTTGTGAAAATAGGTGTGCCAATTTCCTTTCCCGGATACGGCGCGAACCCTCGGTCACTGAACCAACACAATAGATGTCAAACATACTGATCGTTGATGACGAGCAAAGCTACCGACAGCTTTTAAGCCTGGTCTTCGAAAGCGACGGGCACACTATCCGCACGGCTTCGAACGGGCGCGAAGCGCTGGACCTGTTGCAGCAAGAATCCATCGACGTTGTCATATCCGACGTCCGCATGCCAGACCTCGATGGTATCGAGATGCTTAGCGCGGTGCGCGAGACTCAGCCGGATCTGGGTGTTGTACTGATGACCGCATTCGCGTCAGTCGAAACGGCGCGAGAGGCGTTCAAGCTCGGGGCAGATGATTTTATTCAGAAACCGTTCGACGTCGAAGAGCTCAAACTCATAGTAAAAAAGACGCTCGAGAAGCAGGCGCTGATCGATGAGAACCGCGCGTTCAAACGTGCGCAGCGTGAACGCGGAAGTATCAAGAACATCGTCGGCAATTCCGGCAAGATGCACGCGATCTTTCAGATGATCGAGACTGTCGCCGAAGTCCAATCGACGGTTCTAATCACCGGCGAGAGTGGTACCGGGAAGGAATTGGTCGCCCGCGCGATCCATGACCTTAGCTCGCGTGCTGAGAAACCTTTCATCTCGATCAACTGCGGCGCATTTACCGAGACGCTGTTGGAATCGGAGCTATTCGGTTACGTAAAAGGCTCGTTCACCGGTGCGAACACTAACAGAAAGGGTCTATTCGAAGCGGCGAATCACGGCACCATCTTCCTCGATGAAATCGGTGAGATGTCGCCGGCGATGCAGGTCAAACTGCTTCGAGTGCTACAGGAGAAGAAAGTCCGGCCGGTCGGAGCACACGATGAGATCTTGATCGATGCGCGGGTGATCGCAGCCACCAACCGGGATCTCAAACAGATGTCTCTCGATGGAACGTTTCGAGAAGACCTCTTCTACCGGATCTCGGTTATTCCCATCCATCTGCCTCCACTGCGCGATCGAAGCGAGGACATCCCGGAGCTTGCGGCTCATTTTGTCAAAAAGTTTTGCGAGATGGCGGGACGACGTTTGACCATTGCGCCGAAGGCAATGCAGCTTCTCGAGAATTACATGTGGAGCGGCAACGTCCGGGAGCTTGAGCACACGATCGAACGTGCAGTTGCACTCGAACGTGGCGACGAGATACAGCCGGAACGTTTGCCTGAGCACATCACGAACTACAATCCTGAACGCATCAGTGCCGAGTTCGATCTGCCTGAAAACGGCCTGAATCTTACAGCGCACCTCGAAAACTTGGAAAAGACCTACGTTCTCGAAGCTCTTCGAAAAACGGCCGGCAATCAAACGCGCGCCGCCGACCTGCTGCAGATGCAGGTCCGGTCCCTAAGGCACTTGCTCGATAAACACAATATCCGGAATCTCTCCGCCCAGATGCGCAACGGCGAGTAACCTCGCGTACTTCAACGATCGTCGACGACCGCATCGGAACGTTTCCGTTGCGGTCGATCTGTTTTTTTTGACCTGCGTCATGGACCTCATTGGCCGCCGGACGAACTAAGAAACAAGCAGCGAATTAAAAACTGAAAGACTCAACGCATTTAGCATATATTTCGCTAACCGAAAAAGGTCAGCTAATCACCCACTCAAAGGTGGGAAGGAAGATATATGCAAAATCAACGTGGGTTCTCTCTACTTGAGCTTTTGGTTGTCGTAGTCATCATCGGTCTTATCGCCGCGATCGCGGTCCCAAACATGCTGGCCGCACGTCGGGCGGCGAACGAGGGATCGTCCGTCTCGGCGTTGCGGACTTTATACAGTGCGAATGTAAGTTTTGCCGCGACCGTCGGAAACGGCAATTATGCAGGGACGGCCGGCGTGGTCGGGATATCGGCGCTGTCGGACCTGGCGAGCGCGCGTCTTATTGACAAAGTTCTCGAGACCGGAGAGAAAAGCGGTTATCTTTACGTTGGCAACCGGATCGAAGAGACGGCTACCACGTCTGAAACCTTTTATTTTGCTTCGAATCCGTCCACGCCATCAGGGCTCGTCATGACCGGAACAAAGCGTTATGGGGTTGCCACCGACGGGGTTATCCGTTTCGATGCAAGCTCGCCGCTTCTCGCGGTGCCTCTCGACGAGGTCACAATACCTGCCGCGACTGCGGTTGAGAACTAATTAACCCTGACAAAAAGTGTCAGCGGATGGTTACCAAAAACTGTAAATCAAGCTCAATTTACTTCCGTCAATCTGACTTGCCGCAGGTTCACAAACTCTCTAAGTGTGGAAATAACAACGGATAACGGGTCGCTCACAGGGGCGGCCCGTTCTGGCACAGGCCTTGTAATTAGTCCGGCTGCCTGGGAAAGGTAGATAAAGACTTATATCACTCTAGGAGATTGTGAATTAGAAATGAAAAATCAAAAAGGTTTCTCTTTGATCGAACTTTTGATCGTTGTTGTGATCATCGGCATCATCGCCGCGATCGCTATCCCCAACTTGCTGGCGGCACGCCGCTCAGCTAACGAAGGTTCTGCAGCTTCGTCGCTCCGTACAATTCACGGTGCGTCCGCTACCTACCAGGCCACGACTGGTAACGGTAACTTCCCTGATCCGGATGGTGGTGCTACTACCGTTGGATTGACCGAACTTAACACAAACAACCTGATCGACAGCGTTCTCGGCGTCGGTACGAAGAGCGGATACGATTTCACGTATGAGAGCTTTGGCTTCGTCGTGGGTACGAACCCCGCTTCGTTCTCAGCAGTTGCTGATCCTCAGCAGCCGGCAGGCATCACGATGACCGGAACGCGTGCGTTCGGTATCGCGACCGACGGTGTTCTTTATGTTTCGCCGACGGGCGGTGTTGCTGACTCGATCACCCACGCTGGTGATGCGGTTGCAGGCGCTTCGGTTACGGGTGCTAACGCAGTCGTCATGGGCAATCAGTAAATCTCTGATCGTCTAACTTCCGATAGACAATTGAAAAGGAAACGGCTTCTTATGAGTCGTTTCCTTTTTTCAGCTTACCGTGCAGTTCGTTCTCGTCTCGATTTGCGCTCAAAGTCACTAAACATCAAT
>DASUSJ010000164.1:0-7277 GCA_036375155.1 Pyrinomonadaceae bacterium | reverse complement strand
GCCGTCACGCCTGCCAGGTAGAACAGCGGCTGAGGCAAGCCGTCGGTACTCAAACCCGCAAGGTTTCCGAATATAAACGTGAAGATGATGGTCGTGAACAACGGCTGCAAGAAGAACCAGAACGGACCGAGGATCGTCTGCTTATAGAATGCGACGAAGTCGCGCTTCACGAACATACGAAGCAGGTCGCGGTAGCGCCACACCTCGCCGATCTTCAGATCGAATAACGATGACCGGCCTTCGATCACCAAATCCCATTGTTCATCTACAGCTTTGACGTTCTCCATTGTTAGACGCTCATCGCCTTTTCAGTTCGTGAGGTGGTGGTATCCGACCCGAGCCCGAGGCTGATCCACTGCCACACGTAGAAACTGTTGTCCGAATTCCCCTTCAAAAAACTATCCAGTTCCCGCTCGACCTTTGCTTTTTGCAGCCATCCGGCAAATGGACCTGACAACGCTTGATCTACTAGATCTTCGGTCCACCCGCGCAGCGGACCCCGGAGCCACTCGCGCTGTGGCGTTTGGAGTGGGCGTTTCGGTGCTTCGCTAACCTGGCCGGGCAGAAGATCTCTGACGATATCCCTCAGCATCTTCTTTCGCGTCCCGTTTGAGATCTTACGGTCCGTAGGCTGTCGCATCGCAAGCTCGAAGAGTCGATGATCGAGGAACGGTTCGCGAAGCTCGGTAGACGAGCGCATCGATATACGGTCGTTGAAACGCATCGCTCTAGGAATCTTGGTGAAAATTGCGTCGCGATACTGAAGATCTCGCACACGATCTTCAAACGGGCGGGGATACTCAACACGAGTCGCAAGTTGACGAAACTCCGCGTCGAGGCAGTCTGGCCTGACCGGCGCGTCCTTTGAGCCCTGCACCGTCGGGGCTGGTTGACCGTTATCCGAAGCAGCGTAGTAATCATAGCCCGCCCACTGCTCATCCATCCCGTTTCCGTCAAGCAGAACCTTTACGTCGTTTGCGCGGGCGGTCTCGAAGAGCTTCGCGTAAGCCAGCGTCGGCAGTCCTCCGTAGGGCTCGTCCTGAAACTTCTGAACGGAAGCCGCAAGATCCGGAACTTCAGCGCTCGAAAGCTCGCTGACGACGAGCGGATGACGCGTCTGTCCGATCATTTGTTGCACCCACGGCAGCTCGTCGTATCGATCGTCGCCGCTTATGAACGTGAAGGCTTTTACGGACTCATCATTGTCCTGTGTCCTTTGGACCAGCGACAAAAGCGTCGAGGAATCGAGCCCGCCGCTAAGGTTGATCCCGACAGGCACATCCGCGCGAAATCGTAGCCGAACACTCTCCTCAAGCAACTCGAGATACTCGACCGCAACCGCCTGAGAATCCCGACGGTCGGGTTCCCGTCCGACGCGGTCCTCAAGAGAATACCAACGCCGGATCTCAACGTGCTTGTCCTTCCAGGTTAGAAAGTGACCTGCCCGTAGCGAGTTGATGTTTTTCCAGAATGTTCGATCTGTGCAGTCTGTGAGCCCGTAAGTCAGATAGGTCGACCATGTCGCCGAATCGGGTTCGCGGACGAAGCCGGCCGCATGAATCGCTTTGATTTCGCTCGAAAGAAAGATCGTACCTTCCCGAGTGCGCGAGTAATAGAGTGGCTTTACGCCAAACCTGTCCCGTGCCGCAAATCCTGTTTTTGTACGCTCATCCCACACGACCAGTGCGAACATTCCGATGAGGCGATCGAGCGTAGCACTCGCACCCCAGTGCTGGATCGCGGCGATTATAACCTCGGTGTCCGTCGACGTTCGAAACTTGTATCTTGAGCCCAGTTCCTGCCGGAGCTCGAGATAGTTGTAGATCTCACCGTTGAGCATTACGTGAAGGCTTCCATCGTTGCTCGTCAGAGGCTGCCTCCCGGCGGGCGAAAGATCGATGATGCTAAGACGGTTGTGAGCCAGCCCGCACATGCCGTCTGGATCGACGTACGTGCCTTCGGCGTCAGGTCCGCGATGACGCTGCGCGTCGTGCATGGCCGCAAGCTGCTCGCGTGTCCAACTACGTCCAAAAATGGCTGAAATGCCGCACATGTTAGTTAGCCGAGAGTAGCAGCGGTCCGTGACCTGTTCGCCTTTACAGACGGCGACTCGAACTCGCGTGGTCGATCACACTTCTTTAGCTCGCCCTTGAGTTTCTCGGCGAGCTTCGTCACGAAAGGATAAACGGTCAGTGCGCCGTGAGCACCGGGAACTTCCGTAACGCTGATTTGCCCCGTCGCAAATTTGCCCCATCCAAGATGCTCATCGAAGATCGCGTTGCGCGGTTGCAGCGTAGCCCGGTAGATCGTGATCCTGTCCGGATATACCTGTGGCACGTAGGTATTAAGCGCGGTCTGAATCGCCTGATGATTGCGCTGGATGTTGTCCGGCAACTCTCGACCCGTCGCCTCAGCGTATGCAATATCGAACTGGTTCTGCTTCCATACGCGCTGACGACGAGCCCGCATCCGCATTTTCTTTATCCTGCCGGTGATAAACTCAGCTTTGCCTCTGGTCGATTCGATCATCGCGAGCTGTGCACGGGTCACCGCCAGCCGTTCGTTGAGCTTGCGAAAGGCTCCGCTTAGCGCCGAGCCGTTCTTTTTGAATTTAGGGTAGCCCGGTGCGTACGTGTCGAACAACGCCACCAGGGCAACTTGCTCACCCACGGCGCGAAGCTGCAGCGCGATCTCAAACGCGATCAGCCCGCCAAATGACGATCCGCACAATTTGTACGGGCCGATCGGCTGCACACTCCGGATCTCTTTCAGATATTCGCTCGCCATCTCCTGGACACTTTCGTGTGCCGTCTCGGATTTGTCCGCGACGCCGCGGGCCTGCAGCCCGTAGACCGGCTGGTCGTCGTCCAGTTCCGCCGCAAGATCGCGGTAAAAAAGTACGTTGCCTCCAGCCGCGTGCATGCAGAAAAGCGGCGTGCCCGACCCGCCGGTTTTGAGCGGGACAAGATACTTGAATGACGGAGCATCCGCAGTTCCATCGAGCTCCGCCGCCATTGTTTCGATCGTCGGTGAACTTACTAATGTGGTCAGCGGCAAATGCCGGCCAAATGCGGTTTCGACATCGACGAACAGGCTAACCGCCAACAGTGAGTCGCCGCCGAGCTCGAAGAAATCGTCACGGATGCCGATCTCAGAGAGGTTGAGATTTCTTCGCCAGATATCGGCCAGCTTCTTCTGCGTTTCATTCTCCGGCGCTCTGAACTCAACGGATGCCGTTCGTGCTCGTTCACGTCCGCGAACAGCGTTAAGAATCGCGGTCGCGTTAGTAAGCGTCGTCGCAATTTCAACGAGCGCGGCGTTTTGGGATTCAAGCTCGGTCAGTAGCGCTGGCGTCGGAACGTTTTCCTCCGTCTGCAAACCTGCTGGCGATGCTGCCTGGATCGGCTTGAACTCGAGCTTTGACGCGTACTCGGCCGAGAACCGATAGACGATCTGCCCGTCTTTTTGCTCGCCCGGTGTCTGAGCGATGTGCTCGAGAAACTGCGAGACCGGCGCGTTTTTTAGAGAGTGAACCAATCGTATGTCAACGAACTCACGTCCCGAATCCAACGCGGCTTTACCGAGCGTCGAAACCATCCGGTGCTCGATTCCCCTGCCGAGAGCCCGACAGCTTAGCATGAACGAATCTACTTCAAGACGGTTTGGCAGCAAATCGGAGATGATCAGTCCGACCAGACCGTAATCGCCCAACCGGTCGCTCACGTTAACGGTTAGCAACTTTGTTCCGTCACGTTTCATCAGGTCCCGGATCTCGGGTTCCGAACGACGAATGGTCGTGGCGTTGAACTGGTTAGTTCTAAGGCTTAGTTGGGATATGCGGGGAACCTGATGTTCCTCGGCCTCGGCGATAGTACAAACTATCTCGAGATTCGCGAGAAAGTCCTCGATGCTTGCCGAGTGCTTCTCCAGTTGAGATCGCTGCACCTGTTGACGGTAGCTTTCGGTGCGTTGCCGGTCTTCGGTGGTCGTCGTAAGCTTGTCGAATGCCCAAACGTGTTTGAGAAATTCAGGTATCTGCTCGACCTCGGTGGGCAGCTGAAGCGTAAGGACGTCCGGACAGTTAGCCCTCACCTCGGAGCAGACGGCCGGATCGTCGTCGACAAACACGAAGCTCGCAAGCGCGAGATTCAACTCCTCGGCCAGCTCTCGAAGATTCTGCGATTTGAAGTTCCAGTTAATCCGGGATGCCACAACGTGGTCGCGGGATATCAGCATCTCCGAGCGGCGCTCAAAGACGTTCCATACGTCCGGCTCGTTGTTCTTGCTGCAGAGACAGATCAGCATACCGGCCTCGCTTTGTTCGCGCATGAAACGCTGAAGTGCCAGCCTCGGAGCATCGAACTCGATGCCGTCGATCCCGTCTTCGCCACAGACTCCTTTCCAGAGTGTTTGGTCGCAATCGAGGACAACGACCTTGCGCGGTTCCGAAACCTGCGCCGACACTTGGCGCGCGATGAATGCTCCGAGTGCGGCATAGAACTCCTGCGTGTAAGGCATCCTTCCGTAATCGTTCGCGCCGGGAGCGTCAAAGGTCTCAAGGCCGTACATCGCGAGAACCTCGGTTCCGCGAAATACGCGCAAGTTATGGGTTCCAGTGAGCACGCTTACGAAGTCCGTCTCCATCGCGTCAACTGCCTTGCCTGTAACTTCATCGCCCCTGACACGCTCGGAAGCGGGACAGATGACGACGACAACGGGCACACGAAATTCCGCGGACTGCAGCAGCAATCCTCGCAGCTCGGCGAGGTGTGTTTCGACCTTTCGCAGCGTTTCCTCATCAGGTCTGAACTCTTCGACAAGATCTTCGATGCGAAAGACAATAACGTTCGAGCCTCTCGCATTGGTGCGGAAGCTGCTTGCAGGTGACAGGAGTTCCTGGAAGATCTGGTTGAACGGGGCGATCTCGACATCGTGGGCAATACGCAGCTTTCCGAGCATGAGCCCGAGGCTGCCCTTCAGCGGATCGCACGTAAAATTCGAAGCGATCGCGATCTTGAACATTTCTCGTTTCCCGTTACTCATTTTCAACTCGAAGGCGTGCCTCGGCTTCTTTCCAATCGTCCTCGGTATCTATGTTGACGCTGTAGTTAGGATCGACCTCGTAACCTAAAACCCGATCGCCGTAGAGACTCTTACCGCATAAGATCGTAGCGGCGCGTGAGACGTATACGGTCCCGTCGCGATGCACCGCTTCCGGCAGATCCTGCCGGCGCGAAACAGGTTCCTTCTGACCCGTTGAGATCGAAAGACCTCCATCGTTCCCGCGCCAATATACCCAGTGGGGGTTGTACTCAGGAGGAACAGGCAAGACACTGATGACCGAGTCGGCATCCGATTCAGCAAGCATGGTCACGCAGGCGTCGATGTCCGACGGCCTTCGCAAAGGATTTGTCGGTTGCAATAAACAGACCGCATCGTAATTGTCACCCTGTTCGCGAAGCGCCAGCAGAGCATGTTCGACGACTGGGAACATCGGTGTCGTATCCTGCGCAAGTTCAGCCGGGCGAATGAACGGAACCTCGGCCCCGAACTTCCGCCCGACCTGTGCGATCTCTTCGTCTTCTGTGCTGATTATCGTCCGGTTTATCGACAGGGAACTAAGTGAGGCCTGGATGGCGTAAGCAAGCAGCGGCTTTCCGTGAAGCAAACGAACATTCTTTCTCCGAACCCCCTTTGAGCCTCCCCTCGCCGTGATTAAGCCGAGAACCTTCAACTTTTCTGAGAACTAATAAGCTAGCCGTTTTTGGATCTCGAGAGGCTCGGTCGCGAGTAAGCGTGCGATCCTCTCGCCGGCACTTCCGTCGCCGTAGATCTTCTCCGAACCATACCGGCCGTGCGCTATCTGCAGGCGCATCGCGTCGATTATCTTCTCGGCACTATGCTCGACATCGACCACGTTCTGTCCGCGCTCCCGACCGTTCTGTCGAGTCCCGATATTTACAACCGGAACACCGAGGAACGAGCACTCGCGGATACCGACGCTGGAATTTCCGATCAGCGCCTTGCTGTTGTACAGCAGCCGAAGAAAGTCGGTCGGAGCCATGTTCTTGAAAAAGTGCATGTTCTTTGGGCGAACGGCCTCTCGAAACGAGCGAATACCATTCGACGTTCCATCGGCGCCCGCATCGACGTTCGACCAAAACCAGAGAGCCGGCATGTCCAGGTCGTGCACCGCATGAAGGGTCTCCATCACCTGCTGGCGCGAAAGCTCGTATTCCGTCGTGACCGGGTGTTGCATCACGACCACGTATCCATTCAACAATCTGTCTAGATCACCTACACCGCCATACTTTTCAAATGGATTGAAATCAAGCTCCGGCTTCGGAAGGATCTCAGCGGCCAGATCGATGGACGGACATCCGGTCACGAATACCTTCCGTGCATCCTCGCCCATGCGCTCCACCCGCGTTGCCGCGCAACGGGTGGAAACGAAATGCAGGTCGGCGAGCTTCGTAACGGCGTGTCGGACTTTCTCGTCGATCGAACCGGTCACTTCGCCGCCCTGTATGTGAACGACGGGGATGTTCATGTATGACGCGGCTATCGCCGTAGCGAGTGTCTCGTACCGATCAGCGATCGTGACGACAAGGTCCGGCTTCAAATTATCGAAAACGGTCGCGAGTTCCAGGAGACCGATGCCCGTCGTCTTGGCCATCGATGTCGGGTTCTCACCCTCGAGTACCATAAAGACGCGGGCCGACACATTGAAGCCGTCCTTCTCAACAAAATTCACGGCCGTTCCGTATCGGTCAAGAAGGGCGGACGCAGCGATCACTAACTGTAGCTCGAGGTCCGGACTCTCGTCGATGGCACGCAACGCGGTCTTGATACGGCTATAGCTCGGCCTTGCAGTTATTACTACACAGACTTTTCTTGGCATTTTATTTTGCAATCTTTAAGGTGAGCAGGAATCCTTGGCAATGATAATCAGTCGAGCCGTGAGGGCTCGACATCGCCGATACTCAACATTTGTCCCGCCGCCAAATCGCGACGAAGCCGCTTCCCGACTATCAAGGGGAGGTCGGCGGCCGGTATGCCGGTACCGGGTTTCCTGAGCTGAAAGTGCTCACGGTTGAGTATCGTTCCCTCGGCGATGAACGATCCAGCATAAAGACTCTTGGTGAATATTTTTCTGAGCTCCTCGTTGTCGCGTGCGACGTTCGCTTTTTCGACAGGATTAGCCAGCATCGACTCAATATTGCGAACGCCTTCCACCAACTCCCGGAGTTCCGTTGTCGTGACCGAGGCCTTAACGT
>DASUSJ010000163.1:0-3853 GCA_036375155.1 Pyrinomonadaceae bacterium | reverse complement strand
TAACCATATCTGGTGGTAGTTTGTGGAATGCAGGACGGGCCGAAGGGCTCGTATGCAACGTCCCCGCAACCACAAGCGGGTTGCCAGGCGGATGCAATCAGTCGGCGGAGTATGGCTGCATGTCGGGCTTCATAAATGTCGGCGGTATTTGTACCCGAAGCCCCTCATTCGTGACCCAGTGTACGCGGTTCGGTGACTATGATCCCGACGCGTGTGCATGCACCGGTGACTGTTACCCTGACGGTTCGTGCTCGCCGATCGTCGTTGATGTACTCGGTAACGGCTTTAGTATGACGGACGCGTCCACCGGCGTCTTCTTTGACATGTCGGGACGCGGAACCGCCCACCGATTCTCGTGGACAGCAGAGAGTTCCGACGATGCATGGCTCGCCCTGGATAGAAACAATAACGGATCTATAGACAGCGGAAAGGAATTGTTTGGAAATGTCACCGCCCAGGACATCCACGCTGAGGGAATCGAACGCAACGGGTTCCTGGCACTCGCTCTTTACGACTCCGCGGCCTATGGCGGCAACGGCGACGGTATGATCTCTGGTTCGGACTCGATCTTTAGCCGTTTGAAGCTGTGGCGAGACGATAACCACAACGGCGTGTCCGAATCGTGCGAACTTTTTTCGCTCCCCGACCTGGGTCTCGAAAAGATCGATCTCGATTATCGCAGTTCAAGGCAGGTGGATGAGCACGGCAACGAATTCCGCTATCGATCGAAAGTTCGTGTCTCACGCGACTCAAATATAGGCCGGTGGGCTTGGGACGTATTTCTCGTAAGGCAGCCTTAGATCTTCGACAAAGCGCGAAAAAAGCGAGCCCGTGTCGGCTCGCTTTTTTTATAAGTATTTTCTCAGTCATCAACCTACCTTTTTTAGCTCGGTGATTTCGGGCGGGAGGAAGCGCCGCGGGTTGATCGGACGGTCGTTCAGCCGGAGTTCGTAGTGGAGATGCGGTCCCGTGGAACGACCGGTCGAACCTACGAATGCCATAAGCTGGCCACGGCTCAGTGTCTGACCGACCTCAACCTCTATCCTCGAAAGGTGGCCATACCGGGTTTTCAATCCATTACCGTGGTCGATCTCGACCATGTTACCGTATCCACCTTTCCAGCCTGCTTCGGTCACGATACCGTTAGCCGGTGCGAGGACTTGATCACCGCGCTCGCCGTCGATATCCATGCCTGCGTGAAACTCGTACGTTCGTCCCCCAAAAGGATTACGACGGAAACCAAATTCGTTATTGATCTTGCCCATGTGTGCCCACATCGCCGGAATGTATGCGTGATTGCTCGTCGCCTGAATGCGTCTAAGCTGCTGCTCGATCTCAGCATCTTCCGCGTCCATATTGTCGGAGCCGAGCGGACCGCCGCTGTTCAGGGCATAAACGTCTGTTACCTCCGGCCGCGAATAGTCGATCGCTTTTGCTGGATTCGGCTTTAATGAGATCTTGTTTAGCGAGGGATTGACGACGGCAGTCGAAAGATTCGAATCTGTTGAAAAATCGTATGTAAAAACTCCAAATATACCTGCGCCGAATGAAGTAATGCCGATTATTAAAGCAAGACTTAATAAACTGTTTTGCAGAAGTCTCTTTGAAACTTCCACCCTGCGAATATATACCTTTGTTTTTGTAGAATGAGAAAAAAGAAAAGTAAAAAACTTACCTGAATTCTGCATTATGCTTTTAAGCTCCTTTCAATGATTTTGCTTGATCGCAAATCCATCGTTGCGATCACATGGAATCACGCAGAGATAGCCGCGAGCGACTAACGCGAAACCTGAGTTTTTCTAATTAAAGAAAAATAAAACTAACCTTGGGATTGGCCGAGCCGTCCCGGCCGACGTTGTATTGGATGCTTGCGATACTAAATCGAAAGCCATCAGACAGGCGAACCGAGTGCGGCTGCCGCCGATGGCAAATTATACCCTATTGACTTTCGATTAGGCTAATCGCGATTCCGTCTGGCTTCTTTCCAGCCTTTCAGGATCATAAAGCCGATGCCCACTATCAAAAAGACAAATACAAGAATTATCAGTATTTTAATGGCTCCGGTAAGGAATCCAATAAATGTGATGATCGTTTTCAAAAGCGAGATCAGCAGTGCGATCAGCACCAAGATTCCACCCCATTTTCCCGCCGCCTTCATCCAAACAGGCATAATTAACTCCTTGAACTAAAGTCTACCGATTCTGCCAACCGCCATACCGGGACTCGCGCGTCTCGTATTCGCCGGTACGGAACCGGGGTTCACCGAGAGCACTGACGAATGTCGGTGACGGCGTCGAATTGTCAAAATCTCGCCACTTTTGGTCCTCGGTCTTGGGTTTGAAAATATAGCCACGAAGAATATAGATTCCCAATCCGATCAACATTAATGGCAAGAAGCCGCGCATCAAACCACGCAAATTAAAAACATTCTGCAAGAGGAACGCGGCGCCAAGAACTGTTAGAACGATTCCCCATAGCTTTGGGTTGCCGGAAAAACGCTTGACCAAAATATCTTCCGCAACATCTGGTGTAAGTCCGGATCGGATTGCCTGAGCAGTTCGCCACGCATCCAGGGCTGCAAAAAACCACATTCCGATGAACCCGCCAACAAACAAGAAGGTGCCGCCGGTGAGTATCGCCATTTGAAAAAGTCCGACAAAAACCGCGAAGTGAACAAGCGCCTTAACGGTCTGGCCATTGTACGCGGCCCCGAGCCCGGGACATATGAATGAGAGAAGCGTAGCAACCAACGGTGATGTCCGCTTCGTAACGTAAGGAACGTAGTTCGTCTTGTTCTGGTGCCGGAGCAGATCGACGCCCATCACGATACAGTCCTGGCAAAAAGGAAAACCTTTGATCCGGTGATCGCACGCCGGGCATAGAGGCTTGCCGCAGCCATTGCACTGGACGGTCGCAACATTCTGATTGTGATAGGCACAATTCATTATTTCTTGTCCTCAACGAAAGTCGCGCCGTTTACGGGTTCACTCGATAACGCCGGCTCAAAATCCTGAGGCTTGCCGTTGAATGCATCGGCCCCTTGCCTATATGTTTGCTCAGCCAATTGGTAGCTCTTGGCGTACACGTCGGTCAACGAGCCGTCAGCCGAAACCGTCTGGCTGAAGACAAGGAAAGCAAACATCATCATCATCGCGACCGGGGCTAGTTGCGGAACTGAGATCGGGAAACTAAATCCGCGAGCCCATTCTCTGAATCGATCCGCAGCCGACGCTTTCGCTGCACGGGACCTTTGTGTTCCCACGGTTTGCTGCATAATCCGTTCGTGCAGTCCCGCCGGAACCGGAAGCTCGTCCGCTTTGAACGCGACTATCGCGGCGAGCGAGCGTACGACCGCACCTGGAAGATCCGTACAGTCGTCACACAGCACAGCGTGCCGCTCCCAACGATGGAAGACTTGAGCCGGGAGAAAGCCGTCAAGATAGTCGGTCAGATAATTCTCAAATTCCTCGCAATGCAACCCGGCGTTCGGCACCGTGCTCGCAAGTATGCGGGCCTCAAGACGAGTCAGCGGGGCTCGGGGTTCACCCAGATCGCGACAAACGGCAAGTGCTCCCTTTACGTCATTGAGAAGCGAATGACACAGCGGGCATGAGATAGCATGCTCCGCGGCGGCTTTGAAAGTTGGCCGGTCGAGAGTTTTATCCAGGTAATCCGTCAACAGATCCTCAAACTTCGAACAGTCAATTAGATTTTGCTTAGCAAACGTCATACAACCTTGAACCCCTTGTTCGGACGACGGCTTTTATCCCGTCATTTGCGTCCAATCTCTAGACAGTAACTACCCTCATCCGTCGTAGTATCTTTGCGAGTTCGATACGGCCCCTGTTGATCC
>DASUSJ010000162.1:0-3430 GCA_036375155.1 Pyrinomonadaceae bacterium | reverse complement strand
AAGTTGATCACCTGCCCGCCCCCGATCGTAGTGCCCGAACACGTCAGCGGGTTCGCAAGGTTCAGATCGACCGGCGAACCCCCCGGGATCGTCAAAACACCGCCGGTGCATCCGGGTGTCAGCCCAGCGGCATAGGGATTTGCAAAACCAAATGCCTTTCCGAGACCACGTTCGCGTGCGGTCGCACCGGCGTTCAACGCACCATTAGGTGATCCGGCTGCCAGGTAAGCATCGTTGAACCGTTGGAAGATGTGATCGGGCGTCAGAGGATCGTTAAGATCGAACCCCTGATTCAACGCCGTCGCTACAAGAAGGTTTCTGCCGGCCGTCCCGATATAGCGGGCCTCGACCATCCAGTCCCGGAAAGGTTCGTACTGCACACCGACGTTCCACTGATGCACGTACGGGGTCCTCAGGTTGCGGTCTATGGCGCGAAACTCAAACGTCTCAGCGATATTACCTCGAATACAGTTCGCACCTGTCAAAGGGTTACAGCCCGCGCCTTGCGGCGTGCCCCGGGAATCTACAAACACGGGAGTGTTATCCCGGATCTGGTACGAGCCACCTGGCCCCGACGTGCGGAGAACTCGGAACGGCAGCCATTCGTTCAGGGGTATATTTGTCGGCACGCCCGAAAACGCATTCGGGATCGAAACATTCCCGTTGGGTACCGTGATCTCGACTTCCCGCAGGAACGGGTAGTTCGAAAAAACCGTGTTAATGAACGCGGCTGAAGGGCGATCATAGAACAGACCGTAGCCGCCACGAACGACCAGCCGGTCATTGATCGAATATGCCAGCCCGATCCGCGGAGCAAAGTTGTTTAGATCCTGGCCCTGCAGTGTATGTTTGTTGTCCACCACCCGCGTTGCGGAAACCGCCGAATCGACGATCGAGACTCCAGTGGACGTCGCGTTGTTCGGAATTATGAACCCGGCTGTCGGGTTATCGCAGAGTGCATTTGTACCGCCCGTTCCGAAGCATGGAAGATACGGTTCAAGATCGAAGTTCCCTATCCGTCCGTTCCTTTCCGTCGGCCACATGAATAGCTCGTACCGAAGTCCCAGATTCAGCGTAAGGCGCCGGTTGATCTTCCAGTCGTCGGCGATGTAAAAGCCGAAATCCATAAAGCGGAAACTCTTGTCTGTGATGCCGTACTGCGTGTCCGCCTCAGTCGCGTTACCGGTAAGAAGCTGCGTGAACGAGTCGAACTTCTCGAACTCGGTCGCCTGTTCTTCCGGAAGATTCGTGTCGTACCGGTGCCGCTTGATCTCGCCGCCGAACTTGATGCTGTGGCTGCCGATATTCCAGTTCACGTTGTCCCCGACGCTGTACGTGATCTGCTTTCGTTTATTAAAGCTGTCGTTCGGACCGCCAAAGGAGAAGTTCGCGATGTTGTTTCTGCCGATAAAGTGCCCGAGCCTGGTTGTTGCCACGCTCGGGTCGAACGTGGAAGCGGGATTGTTGATGCCGATCGCCGCGTTGGTAAACTCGCCGGTCGAGAATTCTTCGGTCAGCGAACGAGTATTGTTGAGATAGAAATACCCGAAGCGGATCTCGTTTACCCAGGCCGGTGAGAAGACATGCGTATCCGCGATCGACAGCGTGCGGTTCCGGTCGTCGCGATTGAGTGTGAATGGCGACGCGAGGCTGTTCGGGTCGGGGAATGAATCGAGTCCGGGAAAATCGGCGTAGAAGAGCGTACCGCTTAGTGTGTTCTTATCGGAGAGCTGAGCGTCTAACCGGAACGTCCCCTGATGCTGGCGGAACTTTGACGGCTGTACGGAGATCGATTCCACAAGCTCGTTGTTTCTAGCGAGCGCGCGCGAGGTGATCGCCGGGAACATTCCGAATTGAAATGTGCCGTTGCCGCTTTGATCAACCAGCGGCGTGGCGCCGTTGGAAAGAAACAGCCGCCGTGCATCCGGGACGTATGGCAGGACAAAGCCGCCGGTCACGGGATTCTGCAGATTGAAAATGTTGAATGCGATGTCGCTGATGTCCGCCGCCGTCAGGCAGGTGGCTCCGGAGCATCCGTTGAATTGATTAAATGCCGCGGCGATGGCTCCCTTGGAGCGATCGGTGTTAAGTACCGTCAATGCGCGTGGCAGGATAGTTCGCGTACGCGCGGTGGGAACGAGCCCGGTGTTCGCGTCGGTGAATTGATAACCGCCGAAGAAAAAGAACCGGTCCCTCTTGATAGGTCCGCCGAGCGTGAAGCCAGCTTCGGTGCGATCTGCTTTCGGCTTCTCGACGCCAGCTTCTTTGAGGAAGAACTCATTCGAATTAAACGCCTTGTTCTGAAGGTAGTAGTAAACGGAGCCACCCAACTGGTTGCCTCCGGCTTTCGTCACGAGCTGAAAGTTCCCTCCACCGCTGCGACCGGTCGAAGCGTCATAGAGCGACGTTTGCAGCTTGACTTCTTGCAGCGTCTCCGGAGCCGGCGAGATGTTATCGTTCAGCGAGCCTTCGTTACTCGTGATGTTCGTCGCGTCGATCCCATTGAAAAACAGACTTGTCGAGGTGGTGCGTGTTCCGTTGACCGACGGAGAAACATTTCCGTTACCGTTCACGCCGACTGGTGAAAGCTCCGACGAAACGCCCGCCTCGCTCGCCAGCAAACCCGTAAAGCTACGCGTGGATGTTGGCGTTCGCGTAAGCTGATCACCTGTGATCTGTCGGGCCGTTGCAGCTGATTCCGATTGCACGAGGGGAAGGTCAGTGGTTACATTAACGGTGACGTCCGTTATTCCGGCTTCTAAAGTCACGTCGACCGATCGTGTGACTGCGCTCTCGACCTCGACAACTGAACTCATCGATCTCTTGAATCCTTCCTTCTCTATGGTGAGGCTATATCGTCCGACGGGCAGGATTGTAACGGTCCAGCGTCCTTCGTCATTCGTAATGACATTGCGCACCAGGTTCGTCCCGGAGTTTCTTATAGTCACGGCTGCTCCGGGGATCACCGCGTCGTTCTGATCTTTGACGACACCTGTAAGCGAACCCGAGGCCTGGCCGAACGCATTTGTGAAAAACAGTAAAGTGAAAAGAGTGATAGTTACTATCGAATTTAACGATCTCATCATTGCTCCTTTGTTCTAACAGCGGTGGGCGTCGAGGAATGGCGTACCGGCAACAACGGTTTCACTCCCGACCTTGTTTTTGAAACTCTGTGTTAGCAAGCAGCAGAATAGTCAGGCGGTGGTTACGACCGAGTTAAGATGCTATTAAGTTTTGCTTAAGTTTTTCGATCCCGATAATTTGCCGCCGCGGTAGTTGTGTTACTAACTTGTTAACGTGCGCTTTGCGTCGCTTATGCGGTGCGGACGAGGTGTGGTTAAATCCCCTCAAGAGGACAAGGAATATGAAAGGACGGATCTTGATCGTCGAAGACGACCCGGATATAGCTGAGAGCCTGAGCTATAACCTC
>DASUSJ010000161.1:0-4082 GCA_036375155.1 Pyrinomonadaceae bacterium | reverse complement strand
CTTATCGATTCCGCTTCTTCTTTTGCAGGTTTGGGGATTCATATCTCCTGCCCTATACAAACACGAGCGGGCGTACGTGACGCCCTTCATCCTTTTGTCGTCGATATCGTTTGTGTTGGGAGCCGCGTTTGCTTACTACATTCTGTTTCCGCCGGCGGTCAGGTATCTCCTCGGGCTTGGAGAGGATTTTCGGTTGCTGCTGCGCGCGACCGACTATTTTGATTTCATCACGCTGATCATGCTGGCGATGGGAGTTATTTTCCAGATGCCGGCCGTAACATACGTATTGTCTCGGATTGGGATTATCTCTCCCGCATTACTGTTGCGAAGTTGGAAACTGGCTATCGTGATCATTTTGATCGTAGCCGCGCTGGTTTCGCCCACGGGCGATATTCCTAACATGCTGCTGTTTGCCGCACCGATGATGGTTCTTTACGTCTTCTCGATCTTTATTGCCTGGTTCTTCGGAAAAAAACGGCAACCGGACGCTGCCGTGTAGACCTCGCATGCAACCACCTGAGAACCTGGGAGCATCTTGAACAATTAGGCATATCTGTCTAAAATCTTAAGGGTTTAAGTTCTGTATTTATCTTTCCGCCCCGCATCGCGGCCTTGAAAGTTAAGGAGTTTTGTAATTTATGTCATCAGTGAGATTTGTTCGAAATTTTGCACTGACACTTGTCGTATTTGGTCTCGGAGCCTTACCCGTGCTGGCACAGAAGGATAAAGATAAGGATAAGCCGAGCGTTGATGTCAGCAGCAATCCTCGAAACGTCAAGCCCGAACTGAAAGAGGCCTATAAACGCTGGCTGAACACGGACGTTGCCTTCATCATCACAAAAGAGGAGCGTCGTGCGTTCCAGGCGTTGACCACCGACGAAGAGCGCGAGAATTTTATCGAGAGCTTTTGGCGTCGTCGTGACCCAAATCCGGATACAGAAGAAAACGAATATCGCGAAGAATATTACGAGCGTATTGCGTACGCCAACGAGCATTTTAGTTCCGGCATTCCGGGATGGAAGACCGACCGCGGCCGTATTTATATTGCATGGGGTAAGCCCGATTCGATCGAATCGCACCCAACAGGCGGCGCCTACGATCGCCCGAGTTACGAAGGCGGCGGGTCAACCACGACATATCCTTTCGAAGTTTGGTGGTACCGTCATCTTGATGGCGTCGGTGATGGCATCGAGATCGAGTTCGTAGATCCTACCGGTACGGGTGAATACCGCATCGCGCGGGATGCACACGAGAAAGATGCTCTCAAGCACACGCCGGGTGCCGGTCTTACGACCGCGGAGCAGCTCGGGCTTGCCAGCAAGGGAGATCGGATCGCGGGTATTAATCAGGGCAACTACATGCGGGAACAGGACTCACCATTCCGCAGATTAGAGATAATTACGAATCTTCAAAGGCCACCATCGGTTAAATTCAGTGATCTCGCGGGAATTACATCGACCGAATCGATACTCGACAATAATCCGCTCGACTTCGACCTTCGTATCGATTTCTTCCGACAATCGGATGATCGCGTCATAGCGACATTCACTGTGCAGGCAGATAACAAAGAGCTGCAGTTCAGCAACTCAGGCGGCCTTGAACAAGCTAAGCTGAACATCTTTGGACGAATTACCGCGGTATCCGGCAAGAGGTCAGGAATCTTCGAAGATTCGGTGACAACCACGGCTACGTCGGTCGAGCTTGCGGACCTTCGAGATAAGAAGTCGGTTTACCAGAAGGCTGTCGCTCTAACACCCGGTACTTACAAGGTTGATGTTGTGGTTCGTGACGTTGGCACCGGAAACCGGGGACTGCGGAACATGGGCTTTACCGTTCCGCGTTACGACGACAAGAAGCTGTCGACCTCGTCGCTGATCCTTGCTTCTAAGCTCCGGGCGACTACGGATTCCGATATCGGTGCGTCGTTCGTAATCGGCAGTGCAAAGGTGATCCCGAATCTCACCGGCACATACAAGAAGGGCCAGGATGTCGGAATCTACCTCCAGGTCTACAATGCAGGGATCGATCAAACGACCCTTCGGCCGGCGGTTGATGTCGAATACATCATTGTGAAGGATGGAAAAGAAGTGCTTCGACAGCCAGAGGACTGGACCGGTTTGAGCGATTCAGGTCAGCGGCTGACTCTTGCACGCCTTTTACCGACCGATATGATGCCGCTTGGGGATTACGAGATAAAGATCGTTACCAGGGATAAGGTCGGCGGTCAGGTAGTTGAGAACAAAGGCAAGTTCACGATCACACAGTAAATAGGTTTTTATCCAAAATAAAAACCGGTGCCGGCGTAAAACGTTGGCACCGGTTTGGTTATGCACGCGGACTATTTTCTCTTTATCTCGAAGAGCGGAGCATTTCTCTTTTCACTCGTCGCGATGATCGAGGTTCCGTCCGCCCGGAAAGTCACTGCCTCGCCCTGCTTTCGATCACCAAGATCGATAGGTATCGGTTTCTGCTTCCAGACATCGTCGAAGTTCGCGCCGGTGCCGAGCTTCAACTCGTACCCGGCGGAGTAATCACATACAACAACGAGCTTTCCGTCCGGTGCGATCACGCCGCCCGTAAGCAGCCCGTTCGGTACGGCCGGTAATGACACTTCGCCGATTCGTTCTCCAACCACTGCTTCAGCTGATCCGAACGCGGGCTTGATCTTAAATACGAGGGACGGGCCGTCCAAGCGTTTGGTCAAGACATAAATATCGCCCGTCTGTGGGTGAGCCATTAGGGTCTCCGCATTGTGTGGGGTGTCCGAGTATTTGAAGGCGACAAATTCCGCTGCGTCGCTTTCGAGCGGCGATTTCTTGCTCGACTTAGCACCATCGGGCTGCACCGGGGGCTCCTTCACGCGATAGACCCGCAGCACCGACCGATCCAATTTATTGTTCCCGATATCACCGAGATACAAATAGCAGGTACCCGATGGATCTTTGTAGGCCGCCATGTCCTCCCAGTCGACATTATTCGAATTAGTAACGCGCCACGTCCCGAGATGCCTTCCCTGGAGATTCAACGCAAATATGAACGCGTCGTCTCCAGCATCGTTGTGTGTCCAAAGAACATTTGGCTGGCACGGCGACGCAGCAAGACCGCTGCTTTCAATAATGTCCTTGGATTCGATCGTTCCGATAATTACCGGCTTCGCGTAGTCGGTTGACAGCTCTGCCGAATTTACAACGTAACGATCGCCGGCCATGGGAGCGTGCGAGCACGCGATAAAGAACGCGCAGCAACATGCGAACAAAATGACAACCCCACCGAATTTCGCTATAGTTTTGTTCGACATACTTCACCTATTATAGGTTCCCAAACCCAAGGTTCAAACATTTTCACTTTCGTATCGTAAAGAAAAGTTGATTACCCGATGATCGTTGGAACGGAATGGCTGATCGAGGCAACGGGCTGTAACCCGGCTACGTTGCGCAACGAAGCTCGACTGCGCGAGCTTTTCGATCGCATCGTCTCGGACCTCGGATTAAAGGTCATCAATTCTTTATGGCACACGTTCCCCGGAGAAGCCGGTGTCACTGGGCTGGTAGCGCTGACCGAGTCGCACCTCGCGTGTCATACGTATCCCGAGCATGCAGTAGCCACCTTCAACCTTTATTGCTGCAGAAGTCGGCCCGAGTGGGACTGGGAAGCGAACCTGGCTTCGGTCCTTGGTTCTTCTGCCGTGACTGTTACAAAGATCGAACGAGGTGATTCAAGTCCGCGATCCGCGATCCGCGACTCGAGATCGACGGCTGCCGGAGGTGACGGAGCTTGAGCATACTGCAAGCAAATTGCCCCTCCTGCGCGGCGCCGGTGGAATTCAAGGCCGGTTCGACAATAGTACTCGTCTGCCCGTTCTGCCGTTCGGCCATAGCTCGGACGGATCGAGGACTGCAGGACCTCGGCAAGGTCGCGGAAATAGCGGAATCGCAGTCGCCCCTTAAACTTGGATTGAAAGGCGAGTTCAAGGGCGCCCGTTTTGAGCTGACGGGCCGGGCGCAGCTTCGTCACGAGCTCGGCGGCTTTTGGGACGAGTGGTATGCAACATTCTCGAACGGTTGGGTGGGCTGGCTGGCCGA
>DASUSJ010000160.1:0-6097 GCA_036375155.1 Pyrinomonadaceae bacterium | reverse complement strand
TCATTCTCACGGACGAAGGGAAAGAGAAACTTCACGGCCTCGATCTTGCGGACTCCTTGATCATCGATCCGCACAAGGGATTATTTCTGCCCTACGGTCTGGGCGTTGTTCTGGTAAAGAACATTGACGATCTCAAACGCTCGTACAGTTTCAGCGCAAACTATATGCAGGACGCGTTTGCTGCTCCAGACGAAGTTTCCCCAGCGGAGGTTTCACCCGAACTAACAAAACACTTTCGCGGTCTTCGCTTGTGGCTTCCGCTGAAACTACACGGGCTGGCGCCGTTCCGCGCCTGCCTGGAAGAGAAACTTCTACTGGCGAAATACTTTTACGCCGAAGTGCGGAAGATAGGATTTGAGAGCGATCTCGAGCCCGAGCTTTCGGTGGTTACGTACCGTTATGTACCGCGAACCGGTGACCCTGACGAATTCAACAAGAAGCTCCTGGAAAGCGTGATAGAAGATGGCCGGGTCTTCATTTCCTCGACCGTGCTGAACGGCAAATTCACGCTCCGTTTTGCATGCCTCGCATTTCGGACGCATCTCAAAACCGTCGATACACTGCTTGAGATCCTGGGGCACGCGGTCGCTTTGGACACCGATCGATAGCCAGGGATCTCAGCACTCGTGCGTTTAACCCACCCCATTCCGATCGCTACGCGCACATTCCCACAAATGTCCCTCTGAAAGGCGGCGCGGACGACTCAGCACCGCCTTATCCGTTCGAAATAAAACCGCGAATGTTTGTAAGCTCGTGAAGGCTATTTCATCTGGGGAACGTTCGCCACCCTCACCTTGTTTCGAAAATCCTGGAAGTCCGACCAGATCCGGTTCCGTGTCGCTTCCGTAACGTCTGACGTGATCGGGGTCTCAAGATCTTCTTCTGAGAAGACCTGAACCTGCATCTGGCGGCAATGACCGGGAGCGAAAGCATCGTAAGGATAAGAATAGACGCCGGCATACGTGTAATGCTTCCGATCCTTGTAATAATTCTGTAGCTCGCGGACGATCTCGGTCTTGTTGCGGATCAGCGGAACGATCTCTTTGCCGTCGCACATCAGTTTCATTTGGTAAAAATCCGCCTTGTATTTGTGACTGAGCGGCGTACCGTAGCCGACCACTCCCTGGGCAAGAACGCTTAACGCCATCGATGCTCCGGTTGCACCGGTCTCGGGGAGAGCGAGTATCTGCACGACGGGCCGAAGCTCTCCGGCATACTCACTCCAGTAACGCAGGTCCCGGAAAGGGTCGGCCGCGTCAACCAGACCTTTCTCCTTGTTACGATCGCGACGATTTTTCAAAGACTCGATGCGGTCCTTCTCCATGACATAGAACTTGTAAACGGGCGTCATGTATTTGATCTGGTAGTTCTTTACGTCGGAGACATACTGCTTCAGCGGAAAGTTCCGGTCCTGCAGCGCGGTCTTGATCGTTTCGATAGGAAATACGCCTTCGGGAAGGTTGGGCATAAGTTCTATCGGCGGCAATCTTTTGGCCGCCGCTAAGACCCTGGCTTTTTCGATCAGCGGTGCGGCCTCATCGATGGCGACAATTCCCGACAGTCCGGACTCCTCAACCATAGTCTCGTTTCCGGCAAACGCCGATCCGCTGCGATCCTTGATCTTGAAGGTGTTGATGCCGACGACCTGTCCCAGCGAATTGAACAGCGGCGCTCCAGCGTTACTTGGATTGAACGTTATATCGGTGGTGATGGCCTGCTTTTCGATCTTGCTTACGACGCCCGAGGATAGAACCTTATCCTGGTACAGTGGACTGCCGATAGTAAAAACGCGCTCGCCTTCGATAACCGGCCTTTCGACCGACCCCTGCATGGCTAGAGGCAGAATGCGGCTGTTCGGGAAAGCCGCCAGGTTGACCTGCAGAATGGCAAGGTCGCGTTCCTTATCGACAGCAATCACTCGAGCTTTCACGGCTGTGTGCTTATCGAAACGAATGCGTATCTCGTTCGACTGATCGATGACATGTTGATTGGTCAGCACCAGACCGGCTTCATCGATTATAAAACCCGTTCCCGGTTCCAGTTCTCCCTGTACTGTTACAACACCGTTGCGAAGCGTCGTAAACATCTCGCCGCCACGACTTATGTCACGCGCGGAAGGAGCACTGCTGCCGGCGGGGGAGACTGTCGCGTTGTTGCTGCTTAATTCAACGATTACCGGCTTTCCGATCTCTATCGCAAATGGCACTTCCCAACCAAAACTGCGGGTTTGAAATATCAGAGGTCTCTCCGCGACGACTACGTAATTGCCGGCGGGGAGCGAGAGCACCGCCTGGCCATCGGACGAGGTTGTTATCCGCATTTCAGAAAACCCCGGCTCCCCCGGCTTCCGAATGACGAGCGAGAACTTTGGTACGTTTTTCAGATTGAGGTCGCTGTCGACTACCGTGACCTTGAATGTGACATTTTCAGGCAGCTGAGCACTGATCGGCAGCGTAAGGAGGAAGGCTAGCGACACGTAAAGAACAAATAACGTCTTCAGCATTGGTGAGCTCCGGTTGGATAAGTTTAGTTCGCAGGAACGACTGGAGATGGTAGGCGACTACCTGGAAGAAGGCCGTGTATATATAAGCATGTTCCGCTCTAGGAAGACAAGCCCCAGGGTCAGGGTGATATCGTGGATCAGAAGATACTTAGGCCGCGAGCGACCGAACTTCGTTGACGAGCCTTTCAACCTCCTCCATCGTCGAATAGCAGGACAGTCCGGCTCGAACCAGCGTACCGGCGCCTAAACGCTCGACGACAGTAAGCGCGTAGAAGTCGCCGTCGGATAGGAAAAGACCCCGCTTCGCCAAACGTTTCGCAACTTCCGTCGAATCAACGCCCGCTACGCCGAACGATAATGTCGATGTCCTCGGGAAATCCGGCGACGGACCAAATAGGGTGACGCCCGGAATGTTGGAAAGCCCCTGCCATAGAAAGTCGAACATCTCTCTCTGACGCCGATTCAGCTCATCGAAAACAAGAGTCAGTCGCTCACGGCGCGATTCGCCTCCAGTGAAAGACGCAAGAAAATTCACGGCCGCAGCCGCCCCAGCGATGCCTTCGTGATTCTGTGTGCCTGTTTCCAGCCGTTCAGGTGCGTAGTCTGGAGCCGGTCGGAGCTTCGGAACATCGAGAGACCGTAGTAGCTCACCGCGTCCGTAAAGAATTCCGATATGCGGTCCGTAAAACTTATAAGCGGATACTGCGAGGAAGTCACAGCCGATGCTCTTTACGTCTATCAGCTCGTGTGCAGCGAAATGCACGGCGTCGACGAAGCTCAGAGCACCGGCGTCGCGAGCCATAGCTACTACTTTCTCAAAATCATTGATCGTCCCAAGAATGTTCGACGCAGCCCCGACCGCGACGAGACGTGTCTTCTCAGTTAGCAGGTCAGGAAGCTTTTCGATCTCGAGCTGTCCCGTATCGATATTCATCGGCAGGATCCGAATCACCATATCCCGGTCCTTCGCCAGCTCTCTCCAGGTATCGGAATTCGCGTGATGATCGAGTTCCGTTACCACGATCTCGTCCCCGGGAGCGAACTGGCGTCCCAGCGCGCGTGAGAGATGAAATGTCAGCGTTGTCATGTTCTGCCCGAACACGATCTCGTCCGGCGCCGCGTTCAGAAACTCGGCAATCGTTTCCCGTGAATGTGCAATGATCTCGTCGGTCTCACTGCTTGTCGGGTACGCCCAGTGAGTGTTGGCGTTATGATTGATCAGGTAATCCTTCATCGCCTCGACGACGGCCGTCGGCACCTGTGTGCCGCCCGGACCGTCAAAGTAAGCGACCGGATAGCCGTTGTGGACTCGATTCAATGCGGGAAAATGGGACCGTATTTCGGTCACGGGTGCGACACGGCTCGCTTCAAACTCCTGTTTGTCTCTTGGCATACGTGGAATGTCATGATGATAACAAGTTTCGCGGCATCTCAGCCACGGAACGCCCACAGCCTCTTCCTGTTCCGATTCGTTTATAATTTATTGGTGTCACGCAAACCTGTAATCGCCGTTGTTGGAGCCGGTCGGGATGTTCAGCCGGCTATTGCGGTGGCGCGGGAACTCGGGCGCCTGATCGCCGAGAATGGCTGGATCCTGCTCACCGGCGGACGCGACGCCGGCGTGATGAAGGCCGCAAACGAAGGAGCGAAGGAAGCAAAAGATAGCCTCACGGTCGGCATCTTACCTTATCGAAATTCAGACGCATCGCGAGCGATCGACGTCGCGATCGTTACGGATACCGGCCAGGCAAGGAACAATATCGTTGTTTTGTCGGCCGATGTCGTGATCGCCTGTGGCGTTGAGGGCGCCGGGACGGCGTCAGAAGTCGCTCTCGCGATAAAGAACGGCAAGCCGGTGGTACTTCTCGGTGTGCTGGAAGTGGCGACAGAGTTCTTTACTAAGATCGGCCATGACCAGATCAGAACTGCTAACTCTTCACGCGAAGCGGTTGAGTTCGTGAAGCAAATCCTGCAGAAGGGCTCGACCGACGTGTAATTGCCGTTCGGAGTTTCGCGGTGGGAGTGAGTTTCCGCAGGGTCGCCGAAATACAAGCCGGCGCAATGTACGATAAGAGAGAATGAGTTCCGAAAAGCTTTTCCAGATCCTTTCTTACGCTGCCGTTTTCTTCGGCTTTTTTGCGCTGTGGATCTCAGGCGTTTTCGGAGTTGCCGGAACAGGACTCTTTCTTGCAGCTTTGCTCGCGGGTTGGTTTTTGGAGGGTACGAAATGGCAAGTACGCGAACGGCTTGGAACCGTACTTATCGTACTGGCGCTCCCCGCCTACTACGCGCTCTACAAAGCCGGTTACTTTTCGTTCTCAAGTTCCGACGCGGTTTTGCCGGGAGTTTTGGCTCGGTTGATAGTTTCTCTATCGGCTATCAAGATCCTCCAGCGCAAATCTGACCGGGACTGGATATTTCTTTACGTCATGTCCTTCTTTCAGGTTCTGCTGGCGGCCGGCCTGAGCATCAGCGCACTCTATTTTGCCACGTTCATCGCTTATCTCTTCGTAATGGTCTGTACCGTCGTGCTGTTTGAGATTCGAAAGACGAAGGCAAATTACCTACGGCAGCGTGCAGCAGAAACGCTTAAGGAAGAGTCCCGCTTATCTGAACAGATCTCGGTTTTGCCCGCCCGGAGAATTCCTGCGGCCGCGACGGTTCTGATCATCTTCATAATCGCCGTAGCCGCACCGCTCTTTTTCCTGCTTCCTCGCGTCGGCGGCGCGGGCTTCGGCGGAAACATGGGCGGCGGCGCTGAAACCTCCTCGGGCTTTTCCGATACCGTTCGCCTGGGCGGCATCGGACGGATCCAGCAGAACGATGAGATCGTTATGCGCATCCGGCTGGACGGAGTCACAGCGGCAGAGCTTGACGATATCAGATGGCGTGGCATTGCGCTGGACACGTTCGACAATCAAACCTGGCGAAAGTCGAAACCCGGCTTCCCCGATCGATTGGCAAAAGGAGCGGGTGAGCTGACGCAGATCGAGCCCGCACGCGGACGCGGCCCGTTCGTGCTGCAGACTGTATATCTCGAGCCCGTGAACTCAGCTGTAATGTTCGTTCTTCCCCGTGCGGTCGGTATCCAGAGCCCGATGCCGTTCATTATGCGAGACGCGGCCGGATCCCTCAGCTTTCCATCAAAGGGCGATCGGATCAGCTATCGTGTGCTGTCCGAAACCGCGATGCCTGAGATAACCTCACTGCGGCGCGACAACGGCATTTATCCGGAAGATTCTCACAACTATCTCCAGCTGCCTGACCGGATGGATCCGCGTATAGAGACTCTTGCATCGGAAATCACGCGCGGTACACGAACAAGATATGATGCGGCCCGTGCCGTCGAGGCGTATCTTCAGACGCAGTTCGGCTATACCCTCGAGCAACGAGCCGGTGGCGAAGAACCATTAAGCGATTTTCTTTTCAACGTGCGTGAGGGACATTGCGAGTATTTCTCGACAGCGATGACAGTGATGTTGCGCACGCAGGGAATTGCAGCGCGCGTGGTCAACGGATTTCAGCGAGGTGAGTATAACGAGACAGCGGATGTTTTTGTGGTTCGGCAGAGGAACGCGCATTCGTGGGTCGAGG
>DASUSJ010000159.1:0-2854 GCA_036375155.1 Pyrinomonadaceae bacterium | reverse complement strand
TATAGATCGGTGAGAGGATGAGATTGGCATCGAGCAGTTTGATATTTTTTCGCAATATGGATTCGAGCCAGGCCTCGGGTGAGGCGCGATAGAATTCGTGTCGTTTGTTCGGCGTATCGGCAGAACGGTGAGTCTGCAATTCGCCGATCAGTTCGACGAGTCCGGCCCATGTCTGGTCAGTCAGCGGACGTCGATCACGGTCAATACCGTACCATGCTTTCTCGTCACTGGCGACGGTCCGAACGCGAGCGAACGGCAGCCCGAGAAAGCGTACAGTCTCGCCCTGTTTTGAAAAGATCACGTCGGTCGTGGTCGGTGCGAGCGCCATTATCCTTTCCGCGGTCAGGCTTGGCCTGAACTCCGCAGGAAGCGTTATCTTCTTTGGCTTCTCGCGCCAAAGAGCACTCGGACCGAGCCTTTTTAGTTCCTTTAGTTTTGGATTCCCGGCAGGATCGCTCGAGATCTCGAACAAGCGGACGCGGGCTGCGGCACTCTCATTGAAAAGGCCGACGAGTTTTTGCAGACTTCGCGCCTGCTTTCGCTCGCCCGCTATCCACACCTCGTTGATGGGCTTTTTCCGATGCCGCAGCTTTTCGAACCAGATCACCGCCGACGTCATCACCGTTTCATGGATCATCGTCGCCGTAACATCGGCAAGTACGGCGATCTCCTTTCCGTGCGGATCACAAGCAAATATCTGGGCGAGGCGCCCGTTATCAAGGTTAAGTGCAACGCGGCCGAGTTTGAAATTCGGAAACGCGTCGATAAGCGCCGCACCGATCTGATTCGCGCGAATAAGCCGCGCTAGTTCTACGTTGCGGCTGAATTCACGGGCGGAGGTACGCGGTACGAGGCGGATCGTTTCCGCCGTCGAGCCAAACGTCGAACTTACCTCGATCGAAAGCTCGTTCCCTTCGATCCCCATCGATGTCACCCGCGATGTTGCAAAGCCTGAATCGTCAAAAGCCGCAAACAGGACGCGGCCCCTTTCGAGACGGATGTCGATCTCGTTTCTCGTAAGGGGAAATGTTCGCCCGCTCGCCCGAACGAGCAGCCATTCGAGATGCGAATCGATCGCTCCTCGAAGGCCGGCCGCCAACTCTTCGGCCCTTACCATTTGTACTGTTCGTTGAAGAAACGCATCATCGCCGCCGACCAGTCGGCGTAACCCTGTTCGGACGGATGAATGCCATCAGCAAAGAAGCCGTCGAGTTTCACATCGGCGGGCTGGTGGTAATAGAAGACGCGCTCCATGCCGGCAGTGAAATCCTTGATGTTCGCGTCGTGCATTTTTGACAGTTCCCACAGCAGGAACTTAACGGGGTGCGGGATCGCGGGAGAATATTTGATCATAGGACAATTGGAGATGAAGATTATCGCATCCGGATTTTTTTCGCGGAGTATGCCGAGAAGCTGCGTCATGTCGCGTCGCCATTTACGGGGACTGCTGAGCTTCATGACGTCATTGCCTCCGAGCCCGAGAAGAATGTAATCGAAAACTCGATCGGGGACCAGCGGAATCAGTTCTTCTATCGTGCGTTTTGCAGTAACGCCGTTTCTGCCGACAACATTCCACTCGACAGGCTTTTGTATCCGGGCACTAAGCTCTTGGGCAAAACGTCCCGCAAGGGCCTTGTCATGGGTCGAGGCTCCCAGCCCGGCAACGGTCGATTCACCCATCACGAGCAGCTTTGCCGGAGCAACGCCGACACCAACTAGACCGAACTTATCTCCGCCCGCCTCGGGCAGCAGTCCGACCTTTCGCCGCGTGTATTGTCCCTGCAAGAACAGCAGCGGCGAAACGGGCAGTATCACCGCCGCAGCGGCAAGATAAATTGTCTGCCAAACTAGTAAACGCATAGCATGTGAACCGTATGATAAACTTCGATTACGCGAGAGTTTTTGTCAAATTCTTCCGTTGATCGTTGTTCGTTGCTTTCCGTGCGATGAAAGCCAGAAAGATACCGGACCCTCGCCAGCAACCACGTCATCGATGAAACCACGATCAGCCACGAACCAACGAACGAGCCAATATAGATGAGTCCCATCCGCAAATTCTTCCGTTACCTCAAGCCATACCGGTGGCAAATGATCGCCGGGATCTCGTGTATTCTTGCGTCGCTTTCCTTCGGTCTTCTTGTGCCTTATTACGTCGGCAAGGCTGTCGACGACTTTGCTGTCGAGGTAACCTGGGAAAAGGTCATCTACTATCCGGTTCTGATTCTCGGCATCAACTTCGCTAGCGGTATTTTTCTTTTTCTCCAGCGTCGTCTTCTGATCAACGCGTCGCGTCACATCGAGTTCGACATGCGTCAGGATTTTTATGCCGCGTTAGTGGATCAGCCTCTTGAATACTTTCAACGCACTCGCGTCGGCGATCTGATGGCACGTGCGACGAATGATCTTTCAGCGATCCGGCAGATCGTCGGACCGATGATCCTTTACAGCTTTCAGGCCATCTTCGCGTTAGCTATCGTCCTGCCGATCCTGCTGAACATCTCCGTCAAGCTGACGCTGCTGATCCTAATACCGATGCCGCTAGTTTCGCTGACGGTAAAAATACTCGGTGAGCAGATCCACAAGCGCTTCGAGAAGATCCAGGAATTCTTTTCCGATATAACGGCCCGAGCTCAGGAAAACCTAACAGGTGTGAGAGTGGTACGGGCTTACGCTCAGGAGGATGCCGAGATCGAACAGTTCCAGGTACTGAATCGCGAATATGCGGCTCGGAATCTGCAGCTTGTGAAATTCGCGGCGGCAATGCGACCACTGCTTTTCTTTTTCATAGGGCTCGGCTTTGTGATCATCGTCGCCGTCGGCGTACCAATGGCGGTAGCTGGCGAGATAACGGCGG
>DASUSJ010000158.1:0-34109 GCA_036375155.1 Pyrinomonadaceae bacterium | reverse complement strand
CGGGCTCGCCATGTTCGGCAAAACGTCGGTCGACCTGATTATCACCGAACTTCATGAACCCCTGCTCAACGTATCGGCGAAAATAGTCCTGCAGCGAGCGCAACTGGGCCGCCGGGATGATGTCCGTGACTACAGCGTAACGGTCGCGGCCAAAATCTTCGGCCGCCAGGCGTATCGCTTCGGATGTTTGCGACGAATGAACCTCCTCAGCATCCACCAGTATGTCGGTAGCGTGGAGCTTGGCCATCAGGAAGGGATCGATTTCGGGTAACCGATCGCCAGAGCCCGGGCGTATCCGCTGGATCAACTCGGCTTCGGCGGGAGTAAGCCAATAACCCCACCGGATATTCGTGCGAGGGTCCGTGACCCAAACAGTCGCATGGTGCGGTGAGAGATGCTTGTCCTGCATCCACGAACGGAATTTTGTCAGATCGAAAGGCTGAAATTCGAGGTTCGGATTCACCACCAGGGAGGTCGACAAGAACGAGGGGTCTGGCTCGACGTCATCAAGCATGCAAGAGAAAAGCGGGCGTTCCGGCAGGTTGTCCTCGTCGATGAGAATTCCATGGTCGCGTAGAAGTTCCAGCTCTTCGCCGTTCTCGAGATCAGTCTTTATATCTAGGTTCGCGAGGCCGATACGCGACAACTCCGACAACAATGCATGCAGGCGCGGCAGCTCCTCGGTCGAGACCTGGAGATATTTCATCCCCCGACCCGGCACAGGGCCACCTACGATGAGATCACCGGTGACGTCCACAGTTTCGATTCCCGCAAGAGGATTAACTATCAGATTCATGGTTTGAAGAACGAGGTAATTGTAGGCGGAAATTGCGAGGCCGTCGAGATTAAATTAGGATGACTCTCAGCAACAGTCACCTGCATGATCTATTTCGAGAACCACTGCAGCGGCGTAACGGGCCTCAACAACCACGTCGTCTCATATACTCTCTGCACTGCGATCTCAAATTTCCTTGGACGCGCGTTCTATTTCGATTTCGAGCTTCCAACGATTACGCTGCCACAAGTGTCCCCGGAAGGCGATCTGAAGCGCGAAATCGAGTACGTGATGAAGAGCCGCCGCAGCCTCGTCTCGGATCTACTCGATATACCCGGCAGACGTATATTTGAGATCGACCGCACTGTCGATAAAAAGCTCCGTATCGACGACCCGATGTTGACGTTCATGACCGATGCCGAACAGCGGGACCGGTTTGGCTCGACGATGATCTGGAACTATTTCAGTTTGGGACGCACTCCGCTCGTCCGCGAGGAACTGAACGAATATGATCTCGTTGAGTTCGGCAACAATTGCATCATCAACGCCAGCTTTTTCTTTTTTCTCCAGCGTCAAGCGAAACAGGACTTGCTCGATTCGATCCGGATCAGATATCGCCGGGAGTTCGAAGATCTCGCCGCAAAGATCGGATCGTCGCTCGGCCAGTACAACGCGATCCATCTACGGCTCGGCGATTTTCAAACGGTTTACGGGCCGGACGGGTTTGCGGTCGACGCAAGCGGTTTCGCAGAGTTCCTCAAAGCCGTGTTCACAGACAGCGATATACCGGTGATCGTTGCGACGGATGAGTTTCAGCGAAAGGACCTCTTCACGAAAATCCTTGATGGGTTCCGTTACGATTTCGTAGACGAGCTGATACTGCGTGATTTCTTCGATGACTTCGGTTCGCTTCCATTCTCGGATTTCAATGTTCTGTCGGTGATCAACCAGCTCATTTGCGCGGGAAGTGACCGGTTTGCCGGAACGTGCCGGAGTACTTTTACAAGCATCATTCACCGAATAAGGCAGGAGCGATACGGCAAGATAGATTTCAACTTCTTTCCGGATGCACGCATCCGGCGACACCTGAATGCAAACTTTGAGCTAGTGCCCGACAGCCAGGGATTTTTTGAATGGAACAGATATTCGGCATTCGCCGAGCATTACGAATACCCGGCGTGGATGCGGGAGTGGAATTATGGGTTAACGGCGGTTTAATAAGTCGCTAAGAGAGTGGCACCGTCGGCGACGACGAAACGAACAACCAGCCGGCGCATGCGAGCAGCAGAGCCTGTCGCCGTCGAAGTTATACCGCGGCTTAATACTTTGCCACCCATCGGCAGGATCTAAATGATCGTCGGCGATGTTTCGCGGGTTTGCACAACTAAGAGGTCATGCCGATCAACCAGAAGAACAAATACCGTACACAGAGAAGCGCCGGTAGCACTCCACAGGTTATCGCAAACGCCTTGGTTATTCTATCGGCGATTTTAAAGGAACTCTTCTCTTTACCAGTCAACTAAGCAGTCGTTGCCGACGCCTCCATATCGGACTTCCAACGGAGCACCGGCTTCCGTGCAGCGGCGGCCTCATCGAGCCGACCGATGCGTGTCGAATGCGGAGCATCAATGACGAGCTGGGGATTCTCGCTAGCTTCCTGATCGATGTCCTTCATCGCTTCGACAAACGCGTCGAGATCCTGGCGTCCGACCGATTCTGTCGGCTCGATCAACATCGCACCTTCAACGACCAGCGGGAAGTAGATCGTCATTGGGTGGAATCCGTAGTCGATCAGGCGCTTTGCGATATCCAGCGTGTGGACGCCCTTCTTGGACTGCCGTTTGTGCGAGAAGATCACCTCGTGCATGGGATCGGCCGGGTAGGGTTTGTCGTAAGTTTCTTCGAGCAGGTGCGAGAGGTAACGTGCATTCAGCACGGCCGCTTCGGTCGCCTCTTTTAGACCTTCTGCCCCGTGCGTGTAGATGTAGGAAAGTGCTCGCACCATCATCCCGAAATTTCCGAAGAATGCTTTTACACGACCGATCGACTCAGGCCGGTTGTAATCCAGGCGGAAACGGTCCGAGTCCTTTACGATCTGCGGAGTCGGGAGGAATGGAGCAAGTTCCGCCGTACACAAACACGGCCCACAACCGGGGCCACCACCGCCGTGCGGCGTCGAGAATGTCTTGTGAAGATTCAGGTGGATGACATCGACACCCATATCGCCCGGACGTGCGATCCCGACAAGAGCGTTCATGTTCGCACCGTCCATATAGACGAGGCCGCCGGCTTTGTGAATGATGTCGCAGATCTCCCGGATGTTCGTTTCGAAAATGCCGACCGTATTCGGATTTGTGAGCATCAATCCGGCGACGCCGCCCTCGTCACAGAGTTGTTGCAGATGTACAAGATCCGTGAGCCCCTTGTCGGTGGAGCGGATCGTCTTGACGGTAAACCCTGCGAGAGCGGCGGACGCCGGATTTGTCCCGTGAGCGGAATCCGGGATCAGCATGACGCGACGATCTTTTGAGGCTTCTCCGTCACGCTTGTCAAGAAACGCTCGGATCAGCATCACGCCCGTCATCTCACCCTGGGCACCGGCAGCCGGCTGTAGTGAGACGCCGGGCAAGCCCGTGATCTCGATCAGATCGTTCTGAAGATTCCAGATAAGCTCGAGCGCTCCCTGCGATTCTTCTTCGGGCGCAAGCGGGTGCAAGTTCGTGAAACCTCCGATCCTCGCGACCTTTTCATTCAGACGCGAGTTGTACTTCATCGTGCAGGATCCGAGCGGATACATGCCGAGGTCGATCGAATAATTCCAGGTGGAGATGCGTGTGAAGTGCCGGATGACGTCGACTTCGGACACCTCGGGTACTCCGTCGAGATCATCGTCGCGACGCAACTCGGCCGGGATTATCGAGTCGATGTTTGTCTCTTCGACGTCGAGCTTCGGCAGGCTGTAGCCGACGCGCCCGGTTTGGGAGCGCTCGAAGATAAGTGCCTCGTTTTGTGTGGGATGGTTCGTAACTTTCTTAATTGGCATAGGACCTTTCCGGAAAACCTGATAACTGAAAACCGATAACTGAAAACTATTTCCTTATGCTCGACTTCAATTCCTCAAAGTCATCCGTCTTTGCGAGTGTGAGCCATGCATTCTTTATCTCATCGGGCGGCTCGATCAATTTTCTTTCTTTCATTCCAAGCCACCCGCCGATGGTGGTCACGCGAGCGGCCATCTCGCCGGTCGCTTTATAGATCGTGTTGAGTACGCGAAACCGTGAGAAGTCTTCGCTATGACCGCCGTTCTCCATCGTTACCCGCAGCTCGTCCAGCATCATCGCTTCGCGAAAGTACTCGACGAAGTCGCTTTTGATGACCGGTCCGAAGCCGTATTTCAAAAAGCCCGCCGGTGGAAACCCCTGCGACGCGAAGAACGCGATCCGCGTATCCACCGCATATTCGAGATACGCCATATTTGCCACGTGGCCGTTCGGGTCGACATCGCGCCATCCTACTTCAAACCGCTTTTCAAAAATCCCGCTCATCAAGCTTTTGGTAATCCCTTCCTCGCGACTTCTGAAACCACGTTACAGAATCTATCCAGTTCCCACAGAGTTGTGTAGACATTCGGAGTGATCCGAATCCCGGTGAATTCATCGTGGACGATCGGCGTCGTGAAGATCTTGTGTTTCGACATGAGATAACTGCCCAATGCGACGGGATCAACACCCTCGATCTTGAAATTCGCGATCGCACATGACTGCGCCGGATCGAACGACGTGTTAAAGCCGACCTTCGGTACGGCCTTTAGATTGTTCATCCAGTATCGCGACAGATATCGCAGACGTTCTTCCTTGCGCTTGCCGCCGATCGCATTGTGAAAAAGGATCGCTTCGCCGATCGCCAACCGCATCGCGGCCGAATGCGTTCCGATCTCTTCGTATTTACGAATGTCCGTTTTCTGCTTATCTTCCGCGGCCATTAACGGCCATACTTTTGGGATCTTCTCTTTCCGCACGTAAAGCATTCCGGTCCCTTTTGGAGCGTAAAGCCACTTGTGCAGGGAGGTGCCGTAGTAATCACATCCCAGATCGTCGCGTTTGAAATCGAACTGCGCGAACGAATGCGCTCCGTCGACGATGGTTTCGATACCGCGTGCACGAGCCAGATCGCAAACCTTTTTAACCGGATTGATCTGGCCGGTGATGTTGATCTGGTGCGAGATCAGGATCAGTTTCGTCCGCGGCGTGACCGCACGCTCGAACGCTGTCGCGATCTGGTTGACGTCCTTCGGCGCGAGCGGGATCTTTATCAGATTTAACTTGATGCCTTCCCGGAGTTCTCGCTGTTTAAGCGTGGTCAGCATCCGCGGATAATCCTGCGTCGTTGTAAGTATCTCGTCACCCGATCTGAGGTCCATTCCCATCAGGAGAATTTCGAGCGACTCGCTCGCGTTTCTCGTGATCGCGATCTCTTCGGCATCACACCCGAACACTTCGGCGAGACCGGTTCTTATCGTTTCGGACTGCGGCTCCAGGATCTGCCACATTGTGTATGCGGTTGCGTCTTCCTGCTGCCATGTGTAGCGGACGAAAGCTTCGGTCACCAGACGCGGGCTCGGACTTACGCCACCGTTGTTCAGATTGACAATACCGCGCGTGACCGAGAACGCCTGCTGAATATGCGCCCAGAAGTCTTCATCCGAGGCGACTGTTGTCGGCGAGAGATGTTCCACCGCTCGGCTGGCGGCTTTTACGTTTTCAAAAAGCGATGCGACGGTGGCTGAGGACAATGCCATTAGACCTAGGCCCCGGCCGGCCGATGAGAAAAACGTTCTGCGATCAATGTCCATTCAGCAGTTTCGGAAAACTATCAACTTTTCACTATCAACTGGTTAATCTGTTCATTAATTAAGAGTTCACAGTTATCTTGAGACCATCGACCAATCGATCGATCTGATCCTTCGAATTAGTCTCAGTAACACAGACCAGGAACTCGTGAGTGCGCTCCGGGTAATACTTGGACAATGCAAGCCCGCCGATGATGCCGCTTTCCGTTCGGACTTTTTCCAGGATCTCATCTGCGTCGCGCGGCCCGCGAACGACGAACTCGTTGAACTTCGGCGAAGAAAACGCGAGCTCAAATCCTTCGATCTCGCCGATCCTCCTTGCAGCGTACGCCGCCTTTTGCGCGTTCTGCATCGCGACTTCCTGTAGACCCTGCTTACCCATCGATTCCATATAGATGGTGGCGGCTAGTGCGATCAGGCCCTGATTAGTGCAAATGTTCGATGTCGCTTTCTCGCGGCGAATGTGCTGCTCGCGCGTCGAGAGCGTGAGCACGTATCCTCGATTGCCGTTCTTGTCGTACGCAATTCCGCAAAGACGTCCGGGCATTTGTCGAACGAATTTCTCACGCGTAGCGAAAAGCCCGACGTGCGGTCCGCCAAAGCTCATTGGAACGCCGAAGGATTGTCCCTCGCCTACCACGATATCTGCACCGCAAGCCCCCGGCGATTTGAGCAGACCGAATGAGATCGCCTCAGTAACGACTACGACAAGCAAGGCGCCGACCGCATGAGCCTGTTCGGCGATCGCGGCAACGTCTTCAACGCAGCCAAAGAAGTTCGGCGACTGGATAACAACCGCCGCCGTCTTGTCGTCCAAAGCCTCGATCTTCGCTACTCGGCCCGTCGCCTCATCGAATCCCACACCGACGATGTCGGCGTCGCCGTGTTGCGTATAGGTTTGAGCGACCGCACGGTATTCGGGATGGACCGAATCCGCCACGATGATCTTGTCGCGTCGTGTGACACGCTGTGCCATGACGTAAGCCTCCGCCGTAGACGTCGAGCCGTCGTACATTGACGCGTTCGCGACCTCCATTCCGGTGAGCTGACATACCAAAGTTTGAAACTCGAATATGTATTGGAGGGTGCCTTGCGATATCTCGGGCTGATATGGAGTGTATGACGTGAAGAATTCGGATCGCTGGATCAGGTGATCGACGATGGTCGGTGAGTAGTGCGAATAAACACCGGCACCGAGAAACGATGGTTTAGTAGCGGCAGTATTCTTTGCCGCCAGACCCTCCATCGTCGCGATGACCTCCGGCTCCGCAAGCGGATCCGTTATATCGAGCGGCCGACCGAGCTGGACGTCTCCTGGTATTGAGCGAAAAAGCTCATCCGCAGAAGTGAGGCCAACTGCGCTGAGCATCTCGGAACGTTCTTCAGGGGAATTAGGGATATACCTCATTTTGATTTTGGATTTTTGATTTTGGATCTTGGATTTTTGTTCTGCAGTGGTCGCAAGGCCTCCTTGCAATCCAAAATCAAAATCCAGAATCCAAGATCGTTAGGCGTTAGCCGATAAATATTCTTCGTATTCCTCACCGGAAAGCATTGCGTCGACCTCGCCGGCATTTTCCATTTTGATCTTTACGAACCACGCATCGCCGTAGGGGTCCGAGTTCACTTTCTCGGGCGCGTCGTTGAGGCTTTCATTCACCTCGACGACCTCACCGGCGACGGGCGTGAAGATCTCGGACACCGCCTTTACCGATTCGACCGAGCCGAACGCCTCGTGCGTACCAAACTTATCGCCCACACGCGGCATGTCGACGTAAACCACATCGCCGAGCGAATGTTGAGCATAGTCGGTGATGCCGATGCTGGCTATTTCGCCATCGACCTTAACCCATTCGTGATCTTTGCTGTAACGTAAATTCTCCGGAATATTGGACATAGTTTTTTATCTGGCAAATAGGGAGGATGAATAAACCAATTCTACTTCTGACGCTTGTAAAAGGGTGTCGGAACTACCTGTGCAGAAAGATGTTTACCTCTTACATCGATTTTAATTTCTTGCCCGTCATTTGCAAACTCGACCGGCAGGAACGCTAGACCGATATTCTTTTTCAGGAATGGAGCCGGACTTCCGGACGTCACGTAGCCAACACGCTTGTCGCCGATATAAACGTCATAACCGTCGCGTGCGATCCCGGGCTCCTTCATTTCAAAACCGACGATCCGTCGCTTGATGCCCTTCTCCTTTTTCTCTTTGAGCGCGTCTGCACCGACGAAATCACCCTTTTGTAGTTTCGTTATCCAGCCGAGATTGGCTTCAAGAGGCGTGATGTCGTCACTCAACTCGTGACCGTATAGCGACATGGCGGCTTCGAGACGCAAGGTATTCCGAGAGGCAAGACCGCAGGGGAGTATTCCATCGTCTTTGCCGAACTCACCGATTTCAAGGATCTTGTCCCAAAGCTGCCGCGCATATTTTGCATCGGCATAGATCTCGAACCCGTCCTCGCCGGTATAACCTGTGCGGGAGATGATCGATTCGACACCATCCACATAGCCCATCGTGAAATGGTAGTACTTGATCGGGCTAAGGTCCGTATCTGTTAATCGCTGAACTATCCCGAATGCATTTGGTCCCTGTACGGCGATCTGGCAGTAATCGGCGCTCGCGTTCGTGAGCGTTACGTTGTCGTCCTTCTTGTGCGACGTGATCCATTCCCAATCCTTGTCCGTCGTGCTCGCATTCACGACGAGTAGAAGTTTGTCGACATCGAACCGGTAAACGAGCAAGTCATCGACGACGCCGCCCGTGTCATTCGTCAAAGCGGAATAATGCGCCTGACCGTCAACCAGCTTTGTGACGTCGTTTGTCGTCAAGCGATTTACGAATGGAATGGCGTCTTCACCTTCGACCCATATTTCGCCCATGTGCGATACATCGAAAAGGCCGGCTCGCGTCCGCGTGGCCATGTGCTCTTCGATAACGCCGGTCGGATACTGCACGGGCATATCCCAGCCACCGAAATCGACCATCTTCCCGCCCAGCTCTCGGTGCGCAACGTTGAGCGGAGTCTTCTTCAGATTGTCATCAGACATAAGAGACTAATTTAAAGGAGCGGACACAATACCGCAAAGGCACTGTTAGTTTCTGGTTTCTAGCAACTAGCAGCTAGTAACGAGCAAATAGAAACCGGGAACTATTGCTTGCTCTTCTTCTTTTCCTGTTTCGGATCGGGCGGTAGCTTGCCGAGGGCCTCGATGATCGCTTCGCAGTGTTCTATCGAGGCTATTATCAACCCGCGATCCTTTTCATCTTTTGTTGTATCCAGCATCGATCGGAGGTGAGGCAGGTAGCGGTTTGCGGAAGCGCCGAGGTTGCGGACGGCCTTTGGGAACAGCAGTCCCTCGGTCTTGTTCTGTGTCAACGTGTTCTCGTTGTGCATTGCGACGTCGTCGATATCGTCGATCGCCTTCTGCAAGATCTGACGTATATCGAACAGCAGTTCGGTGCGAGTCCCCGTGCGCAGCGCGCCCCACGATGAACTGTTCTTCTCGGCCTGTTTCCATCCTCCGACGTCGATGCCGAGCGCGGTGAAGCGGCGATCGACCATCTTTGTCAGCACGTCGATGCGCTTATCGATGTCCTGATTATTCCGAATTAGCTCGATCTCCTCTTCGGTCATGTAATCGCGGCGCTGTGCGAACGTGTCCGAGACGAGCGAAAAGCAAAGAAGAAGTGTCGCGAAAGTGAAAAGGAAAAATTTCATAAAACTTGGTCGGGTGGAAAACTAATTGTTAGCGCTGTCGCTCGGCTTCTTCTTCGTAGGTACAACCGAATCATCGAACAACGGCTCTATAGCTTTTGATCTCGCCGCCCGCAAATTCTTGATAAGGATACGCACGTAATGCTCGTATCGAATTGGAAGGTTGCGTCGAACCACTTCCAGCCTGGGCGTAAATAGGCGCAGCCCGATCTCGAAGCGTTTGAAGTTGTTCAGAACTTTACCGCTGTCTTTATCGCTGCTGTTCAAGAACTCAAGCATGTTGTCCATCAGACCGTGGAATGCGCCGAACTCGAGAAACATCTGATCATAATTTCCTGCGGTGTTTAATGCCTCGGCCTGCTTCAATCGCGCATCCATCAATTCGAGCGCGAGCTTCGTGCGGCGCTTTACGTCGATCTCGCTGCCCAGCTTGTCTTTTTCTGCCTGGCTCATCAGCCGCAAAGGTGGCGGTGCGATATTGTCATCGATCACGTTCTGTGCCGACACAGCCGATGCTATTCCCAGACAAATGACGGCCGCCAAAAGAACATGAAGTCGCCCGACGCGCCAGGTTAGCGAGATTGAATTTTCCGGCTTAAGATCAGCCACGTTTCTTTCCCTTTCCTTCCTTCAAAAGGTTGTAGATCACGGGTAGTCGCAAGTTAACTTTCTCTATCTCCAGTTTACTCGATTCAGGGTCTGCGAGGCGAAGGAACTGCTGGTAGTTCGCGGCCGCATCGGCCAACTCCAACAGCTGGTCATGGACGATTCCCAGGAAGTAATATGCGATCGCCTGGTCGGGTTGATTGTCAGTCAGCCACCGGAATTCGATCTTTGCTTCAGGGTATCTCTTCAGTTGAAAAAGCGCGGTTGCGAGATTAGCACGTGCGGTTGAGTTGTTTGGAACCATCGCGAGCAGTTTTCTAAAAATGACCACAGCCTCTTCGTAGCGCTTTGCCTGAACCAGCGCAGCTCCGTAACCGATCACCGGCTGCACATCATTCGGGGCGGCTTCAGAAGCCCGGCGGCAATATTCCATGGCCTTGGCCGGATCGCTTGTGCGGTAAGCAGTACAGAGTTTCGAGAGGGCTATCGCATTTGTGGGGTCCGAACCTAATTGCTTTTCCAGATCGGCCGGAATCACAGCGGTCGCCGCTGTGAGCTGGTTCTTAAGGTCCGTGATCTCGGGGCCGGGATCCTGAACGGCGTTGAGGACTTCGAGGGCTTCACGGGTGCTTCCTTTCGCGGCGAGAATACGCGCCCGAAGGGCTTTGGTTACTTCAGAGTGTGGTGCGATGGATTCCAGCCGCTTCACCGAGCCGTCCGCTGCGTCGGGATCGCTCTCCATCAGGGAAATGTTCGCGCTTGTCGAAAGGGCCGACTGTGACCTCGGGTCAAGGTCAAGGGCCCGGGCCACGCTTGACTTCGCGCTTTTCACATCACCGACCGCGATTTCGAGACTGGCACGGGATGCCCAGATCGATGCCGTCGGATTTGCCTTTGCCGTTAGTGCGATCACCTTGCTCAGCAGTGCTCTCAGGACCTTGGGATCAGCCTTCGTCTTCAGGCGCAATTCTGTCATCGCGGCATAGGCCGGGAAGTTCTGCTCGTCGAGCTCGATCGCCGCAGCAAGGTGTTTCTCCGCCTCCGCAAATGCCGATTTTCGAACGAGCGCGGCCCCGAGATTCGCAAGAGCGAGCGACCAGTCTTCGCGGAGTTCAACGGCGCGGCGGAACGCAGCAACCGCCTCATCGAGTTTTCCGAGCGCCTGGTAAGCACTACCGCGCTGAAGCTCGGCCTCCGGAAATTCAGGAAGCATCTTAAGAGCCTTTTCGTAACTCGCGATCGCTCCGATCAGATCGCCTTTTTCGTGCGCGTCCTGTCCTTTATTGAAAAGCTGTATCGCTGCGTCGCTTGGGCCGACCTCGTCGTCCTGACAGACGACGTCGGCGGTGCAGATCGCAGTTAAACCGATCGCGCCTAAAACGATCGCCATGAATTTCAGTCTGTAAATTGTGCCCAAGTTGCTGGAAAGTGAGTTCATTCAGTTCGTGCGCCGCGATGTTAGCATCGTCATCTAAAAAGTCCGAACGCCAGCGGATGATCGCTGCATACTTTCTAAGCCAAACGTTTGCGTTCCATATTTCGCGTACGATAAGATTTCGCTTTGTCGAAAGTTAACAAATCACAGTGTTTTAGCCGGGAAGGGATGAACAGCGCACCAGCGATGCAGACATCCGCAGAAACGCAGTCCTCAGAACAAAAGGAAACGAATCTGCGCCGTATGATGCGGGAAATGAAGTCGGTGTTGGTCGCGTACTCGGGCGGAGTCGACAGTGCGTATCTCGCATGCATCGCGACCCAGGAGTTGGGTTTGAAGGCCGTCTGCGTGATGGGCCTTTCGCCGAGTGTCTCAGAGTATCAACGGGCCGAAGGTCGGAGCATAGCGAAGACCTTCGGCTTTAATTTTGAAACTATCGAAACGGCTGAGACTGTCGATCCGAATTATCTCGCCAACACAACGAACCGCTGCTACTTTTGCAAGTCCGAACTCTATAGCAAGCTATCGTCGATGGCATTCGAGCGCAGACTGTCCATTGTTGTGGACGGAACGAATGCGGATGATCTTTCTGACGTTCGCCCCGGTCGAGTCGCGGGCGCGGAGTACGGCGTGCGGAGCCCACTTGCGGAGGCCGGCTTCAACAAGCGAGAGATTCGCGAGCGCAGTAAGCATCATGGATTGTCGTCATGGGACAAACCTGCGAGCCCGTGCCTCGCATCGCGAGTCGCCCATGGCGTGCCAGTGACCATCGAACGGCTTCGCTCTGTCGAACGCGGCGAGGAGATCGTGCGTGAAGCCGGATTCCGGGAATTTCGCGTCCGCGTTCACGGTGACCTCGCGCGGATCGAGATCTCGCGAGAGGAATTTGACCGAGTGCTGAACAGAAATATGGTTGAGCGGCTTTCGCAGGCTTTTAGAGAATTAGGTTTTCGTTACGTCACGCTCGATCTGGACGGATTCAGATCCGGAAGTATGAACGAAGCACTTTGATTACTATAAGAAACAATCTGGAGAAGAGAATTACGATGGCAAATCCGATGGCAGACGAAATGCGGCGTTTCAAGGGAAGCGATGAGAAGAATCCCTTCGAAGCAATGAGCGAACGGTTCGACAGGGCCGCTCAGCTTCTCGGGCTTGATCCCGACCTATACGCCGTCATGCGAGTCCCGAGCCGCGAGATCAAAGTCTACATCCCGGTCAAAATGGACACGGGTCATCTAAAGGTGTTCGAAGGTTACCGAGTGCAGCACAACTTTGCACGTGGACCGGCGAAGGGCGGGATCAGATATGCCCCCGACGTCAGTCTCGACGAGGTCAAAGCTCTATCGGCATGGATGACATGGAAATGTGCGGTGGTTAACGTCCCGTTTGGCGGGGGCAAAGGCGGGATCATTTGTAACCCGCAACAGATGTCGATCGGCGAGCTCGAAAGACTTACCCGGCGTTACACCGCCGAACTGATCGATTTCATCGGTCCGGATAAGGACGTGCCTGCACCGGATATGAACACCAATGAGCAGACGATGGCGTGGATCATGGACACATATTCCATGCATGCCCGCCACACGGTCACGGCTGTTGTCACTGGAAAGCCTGTCGCTCTTGGAGGATCGCTGGGGCGTCGAGAAGCTACCGGTCGTGGCGTCATGTTTACGGTAAACGAGGCCATTAAGCGGTTTAATTTGACTCCGGAGCAAACCTCGGTGGTCGTTCAGGGCTCGGGTAACGTAGGCGGTATCGGGGCTCAGTTGATGCATGAAAAGGGCTACAAGGTCATCGGAATTTCTGACGTTGGAGGAGGAATACACAATCCCGGCGGTCTCGACATTCCCGCGGTTCTTGACTATTTGCAGAAAAACCGGTCGCTTGAAGGGTTCAAGGAAGCCGACCACTTAGGAAACAAAGAACTTCTCGAGATCGAATGTGACGTGCTCGCACCATGCGCAACGGAGAACCAGATAACCTCCGAGAACGCGGACCGGATCAAATGTAAGATCCTCGCCGAAGGTGCGAACGGACCGACGACGCCGAAAGCAGACAAGATACTCCACGATAAAGGGATATTCGTGATCCCCGACATCCTCGCCAACGCCGGGGGCGTCACTGTCTCCTACTTCGAATGGGTGCAGGATCGAATGGGTTACTTTTGGTCGGAGTCGGAGGTTAATTCTCGTCTTGAAGACAAGATGGTGGCCAGCTTCAACGAACTATGCCATTTTGCCGAAAAACACAGTGTGGACACCCGTACGGCGGCCTATATGTTGGCAATCGATCGGGTCGCTTACGACACGCGAATGCGAGGCATTTACGCGTAAAGAAAAATTACGTAATTCGTTAAAAATGCTTGATTTTCGGGATAAGTTGGGTTAAGGTCTATGCAAGAGAAGGTGATGCCAACTAATAGATTTCGTTGACTTTTGGTCGATGCTTTCTCGGAAATTTGCAAATATAGACTTAAGTTTTGCGGGTGCACTTAGTATTTCGGACATTAAGTTTGAGACACTGAAGTGCATGTAATATTTGAGTAGACTGCTGAATATTGCGGTAATTGTATTTGGTAGCTACAAATTGAAATTTAATTTTTTATTTTCGGCGGAGGAATATGATGAAACTCGCGTACAGAGTGTGTATCGTTACGCTGATCCTGTTGACGTTTGTCTTTGCGGTTTCCGCGCAAACCACTACTTCAACCGATGCCAGATCGGCTAAGGATCCAAGAAATACGGCACCGACAGTCGGAACAGGAGGGCCTGTTGGAGGACCGACTGGCCTGTTTACCGTTTACGACGGGGATACGTTAAGAAGAGGTGAGTTCACCTTTAGTGTGGCTTACAGTAATTACGACCGAGACCCCGGCAATGCGGACATTGTGTCGGTACCTCTGAGCTTCCAAGTCGGTCTGACAAATAGAGTGGAATTGTTCTTTGAAACGGAAGCGTTACGCCGCGTTAAGATTAATTCGCCTCGCAATATCTCCAGTTTTTATCTGCCTAACTCGCAGGTGAATATCGGCGGCGTGCTTAGAAGTGCACCCGCGATCATATTGGCACCCTCCGGCCCCGGCGCAGGTTCTCTTGAGAATATTGCTATTTTTCGACCGACCGGATTGCAGCCCTTTGTGCAGTTTCCTTTCGTGGGTGGAAGCTCCGGAAATTTCGGTGTTCTGCCGCCCCTCTTTTCGGGCCCGTTTTTTGGCTTTCCGGCTCTGACGAGTGCGACGATGGGACCGCCGTTCGCTGGCGGCAGCGGCGCTGATGTTTTCCCGGGAATTGGATCGATCTATGGCAGTATCCTTCCCGGCGTCGTTCTGCAGACTGCTCCGTGTCCGGTTCCGGCTTCGTGCCCGGCCGGCTTCCAGCTGCCGACCGTCTTCACTACCGCACCGTCGTATCTGCCGGATGCTCCGTTTATTAACCGTACCTACGCCGAGTCGTCTTTTAACTCTTTTACCGGCGGTGTGAAATGGCGTTTCACTGGTATTCGGAATCCGATCGGCGTTGGTTTGATCGCCTCGTATAGATGGTATGTCGACAACGCTGACGACTTCAGCGGGTTTAATCAGCTGCAACGCGGTGCAAGTCCGGGTGGAAATCGCGGTGATATCAACCTCACGCTCTTTGCAGGCGCACGACTCGCAAGATGGGCAAACCTTTCTGCGAACTTGGGCTACACCTACACAAGCAGTGTGAAGGGTGATTTCCCGGGTGGTTCGTTTACGCTTTTGGATCGCGGTGACGAGCTTCACTCGGCCATCGGCGTTGACTTCCCGGTCAATCGATACTTCCAGCCCATCTTTGAGATTCGCTCGCTTCAGTACATCGGCGGTCGCACGCCGAACGCGTTTGAAAACAATCCGATCGATGCGCTGGCAGGTTTCAGGATCTTTCCGGCTCGCTGGTTCGGTTTTGGTTTTGCATATCGGTGGCACGCCAACGAGCAGGATGTGGAGAGTTTTGACGACGAGTCGGGTGGGAGCACTGTAACCACCATCACGTGCCCGCCGCAGACCACTACTCCGTGTACTCCGCAGCTTATCACGACGACGTGGAACGGAGTTCCTCCTGGATTCCAGGCTTCCACCGACCCGCACGGCTATATCATTCAGTTCTTTGCCGGACGACGTAATAAGCGTCAGGCTGAGATCGTTAACCAGTTTGCAAACGTGGACAGCGTTACGTTGAGTGATACGACGATCACGGGTTCGTGCCCTCCGGGCTTCCGGCCTGCTGAAGGTGCAACCTGTAACGACAGCACCTCGATTAGCGTGGCGACATCTGCAAGCGACCCTGAGAATGATGTATTGACTTACAACTATACCGTCTCGGGTGGACGCATTGTCGGCACGGGGGCCAACGTTTCATGGGATGTGAGCGGACTCGCTCCTGGTACCTATACGATCACCGTTGGCGTCGATGACGGCTGCGGCCTTTGCGGTAGAACGCAGACGCAGACGATCACCATTGCGGAATGCCAGTGTGTCCGCGAGTGCGAATGCCCGACCTTGAGCGTCACCGGTCCTGCCGGCGTAACTCAACCGGGTGACTCGATGACGTTTACGGCTAATGTGGTTGGCGGTTCACAGCAGGCGGTTACCTACAACTGGACCGTTTCGGCCGGTACGATCACTGCCGGACAGGGTACGCCCAGCATTACGGTTGCAACCGATCAGTCGATGGCCGGCGGTAACGTTACTGCCACGGTCAACATCGCGGGTACCGATCCTGCTTGCCCGTGCCCGGCGTCGGCGTCGGAAACGGCTCCGATCGACACTAGACCGATCGCGGTTCTGGTCGACGAGTTCGGACCACTTTCCAACGACGAAGTCAGGTCGCGTCTCGATGCGTTCTTTGCTGAACTGTCGAATAACCCGACCAACCAGGGCTATATCATCAACTACGGAACGGATCGTGAGATCGCTGCCCTTGAGCGTCTGATCACGAACCACATTGCATTCCGTAACTTCGATCGCAGCCGCATCACGATGGTGAGGGGCGGTGCGTCACCCGACGGTCAGCGACGGACGAAGCTCTATCGCATACCGCCTGGCGCAGATAACCCGGCACCGTAACGGCGTGCACAAGCTTTACATCGAAGTTTGATGTAAACATCGAAGCGGACGAGATTCATCAGAACCTCGTCCGCTTCTGCTTTTGTTAAAGTTTTGCCTTAACCCCGGTTTGTTGTTAAAATTGTCACCGTAGTCTTTGTTCTCTTGTATCTTTTCCCCGTAGTTATTGATTGCCAGTTCGTTTGGATGCAAACAGTCCGGCGTCTTTCGACATCCTAAAAACCGAATCTCGCCGTTTCATTCACGGCCGCTTCACGCAGTAGATCATATTATGAGAAAGCCTAAAGGAACGTCACGCTTCATAGCCGTTGTCTTGGCCCTTACACTTTGTACGGTCATCCTTTCGCCATACTCGTTCGCTGACGGCAATGTGTTTCGCGATTCGGCAAACTTCAGTGAATGGAGAGTGGTCGGACCGAACGGAGGCGACGTGCGATCGGTGGCGATCGATCCCAGGGACAAGAACCGTCTCTATATCAGTACGATGGACGGCCAGATCCATACGTCCGCCGACGCAGGAAGGACCTGGACACTTCTCACAAGTCTTAACGAGCCGCAGTTGATACTGGATCAATTGTTTGTCGACTCTCGGGATTCGAAGGTGATCTACACATCGGGACACCGTGGCAAGCTTCCCGGGGGGTTCTTTAAGAGTGTGGACGGAGGACTGAACTGGAAAGAGTCGAAGGAACTCAGAAACGAAGCCATTCACGCCATGACCCAGGCGAAGGACGATCCGAACATGTTGTTCGTCGGAACAACGAACGGCGTATGGGTTTCGAAGAACTCCGGCGACGACTGGGAGAAGATCTCATCAGAATCAATGCCGGTCAACGTTAACTCGATGGCGATCGATCCGCGTCGCAACAGTACGATCTATGCCGGTACCTGGTGGCGGCCGTACAAATCGACAGACAGTGGGAAAAGCTGGCGGCTGATCAAGTCCGGCATGATCGACGATTCGGACGTTTTCGCGGTCACGATCAACCCGAGAAACGCGGAGCACATCATCGCATCTGCATGCAGCGGCATTTACGAGTCGTTCAACGGTGGTGAGAAGTGGGCGAAGATCCAGGGCATCCCGGCGCAGTCTCGGCGTACGCGTGATATCGTTCAGCATCCATCTGTTCCGGGCACCGTCTACGCCGCGACGACCGAAGGCTTCTGGATGACGACAAACGGTGGGAAATCCTGGGCACTCACTACGCAGCGGAACCTCGAGATCAATTCCATCGCCGTGCACCCGGATGAGCCGAATCGTGTCTTTATCGCCACCAATAACTACGGTGTAATGGTCTCTACAGACGGCGGCAAGAACTTTACACAGACAAACGACAATTTCACGAGTCGATTCACCTACTCGGTGACCCCCGATGTCGCACAACCAAACCGTCTGTATGCGACGACGCACAATACGGCGTCGAGCGGTGGATTCTTTTTTACCAGTATGGACGGCGGAGTGACATGGACACAGGCAAAGGGGCTCGACATTAATCGTGTTTCGCCTTTCGCGGTGCTACAAGACCGGGTTGACCCGAATCGCATGTTTCTCGGAACAAACATCGGTATCTTCCGCTCTCTCGACCGCGGGATATCGTGGACGCTGCTTGCACCGCCGAAGCCGAAGCCGGTGAAGAAGCCGGTACGCGCACGGGGTAAGGTCGCTGCGAGGGCTAAGCCGGCGGCGAAGCCGAAACCGGAGGCAGAAAATGCCGTCGAAGAGGGCCCAAAAGTCATTCCCGCGTTCACAGACAAAGTAAAGGTTCTGGCATTTACCGAGGACGATAAGAACGGAATCTTTGCCGGCACCGACGCCGGTCTTTACCGTACGTATGACATCGACAAAGGGTGGGAGAAACTGCCTTTCGGCGAGGGTCTGAACGAGAACGTCTTCGTCGTTCACACGTCACCTGAGGTCCCGGGGACGATCTGGGTGGGAACGGCAAGTTCCGGCGTAATAGTCTCAAAGGACGACGGCAAGACCTGGACAAAAGTGGGAGGTCTTCCGGAAGGTATTCCGATCAGCTCGATAGTTTCCGACCCGAAGCGCCCGAACTATCTGTACATTGGCACCACCCAGTCGATCTATTTCAGCCGGGACGGCGGTCGCAGCTTTACTCGTACCCGAGGCACTTTGCCGCTCGGAAACTACGTCAGCATCCTGATAGATCCGAATAATACGGACGAGATCTTTGCGGCAAGCGCGCTGGAGGCGGACGGCGGTATCTTCTATTCAGACGACGCCGGGCTGAAGTGGCGGCGGGTAGACTCCAAAGATATGAAGGTCCCGAGCCGACGTGTGTGGGCGATGGCCTTTGATCCCACCGATCCAAAGACGATCTTTGCGGGGTCGCATTCGTCCGGGGTATACAGAATAGAACGACGTCAGGAATCTGTCGCTAAGGATGCGAAGGCAGCCAAGCCTGGTTCTCCCGACGGGAATTGAGCAGCATTTATCGTTAACGAGAGAGACGGCTACGCACAAGCCGTCTCTTTTTTGTTTGCTATTTGGAAGATAGAGTTGGCAACCATATAATTTGAGCAGTACGGAGAAAAGCATGCGCGAAACCGGTTGTCAGCCCACGACAAGCAACGTGAAATTACGGTTCGAGTCTGTTGATTTCTCCGAGATCCCACAACAATCCAAGTTATTCCTCCAATACCAATCCGATCCACTTAGTTTAAGAAAGTACTATCCGTCCGTGGTTTCATCGCACACCGACGTCGCCGGCCGGCGATCGGAAGTTCTCGAGAGTTGCGTCGTTGAAAGAAGTAAGCTTTGCGATGCCCTGGCGGCGCAAAACGAGCGTTTCGGTGGAGGCGTGAGCTCGGCAGAGAGCATCGAGCTTCTCCGACGGCCGGGTACGGTTGCGGTCGTTACCGGCCAACAGATCGGCCTGTTTACCGGACCGCTCTATACGATCTACAAAGCGCTGTCGGCGATCAAGATGGTGAGCTGTCTTCGCGACCGTGGGGTCAGCGCAGTTCCGGTGTTCTGGGCGGCGACTGAGGATCACGACTTTGTGGAGATTTCGAAAGCTTTTTTGCACGCACGGGGAGAAGAGACAAGTCCTTTCGAGCTGTCTCAGGCTGCGGACGCAGTTGGAAACAGCGTCGGTCGCCTTCCGGTACCCGACGGGTTTGAGAACATATTGAACGAACGTTTCGCTCAGCTGCCGGAGACGCAGTTTTCGAATGAGCTTCTTTCTATGCTCTCGGCGACGTGGAAGCCGGGGCGTTCACTGGGCGAAGCCTTTAGCTCATACATCCAGCGGCTTCTTCAGAACTATGGGTTGATCGTGGTCGATCCGCTCGACCAGGAGATCAAGAAGCTAGTTGCACCGATTTATGGCCAAGTCGCTGCCCACGCCGAAGAGATCGTGGCGAGGCTCGTCAAGCGTTCGGCGGAGATGGAAGCTGACGGATATCACGCCCAGGTGCTTGTCACACCGGATTACTTCCCGCTCTTTTACCACACAGATGATGGAGTGCGTCGGTCGATAAAGTCGCGTGACGGCACGCTTCACGTTGCCGGTACAAAACTGAGCTTCGCGCCGACCGAGCTTATTGAAGCTATAAAGGACGGCCCCGAGTATTTCAGCCCGGGCGTGATGGTGCGACCCGTCGTGCAGGATTATCTGTTCCCGACGATCTGTTACTTCGGAGGGGCTGCCGAGATCGCATACTTCGCACAAAACAGTGAGGTCTACGCAACGCTTGGCCGACCGGTAACGCCGATCCTTCATCGACAAAGCTTGACGCTTGTCGAACCGAGGGATTTTAGGACGCTCGGCAGGTACGATCTCAGCTTCTCCGATCTGTTCAGAGGTTTCGATGACGTTCGCCGCCAGGTGGTCGAGCGTTTCGTGAACCCCGCCACCGCCAGACTCTTCGCTGAGGCTGAAGAGGCGATCAATCTCGAGCTCAACCGCCTCGATCAGGAGGTATCACGTATAGATCCGACGCTGGCCGGTGATCTTGCCACCCGCCGCAGGAAGATCAACTATCACCTGGGAGCACTTCGCAAGAAATTTCAGCGGGTCCAACTCGAGCGTGACGAAACAGCGAACCGGCGTCTTCGCTCGCTCTTTTCGTCCGTCCTGCCGCATGGGCAGCTTCAGGAACGAGTGCTGAACATAGGGGGCTTTTACCTAAACTATGGTCCGGCGGTCATCGACCGGATCTACGACTCGATCGATCTGGATGAGCGAGGGCATCGTCTGCTGTATTTGTGATGAATCGGATAAAGATCCTGCCGGACAATCTAGCGAATCAGATCGCCGCTGGCGAGGTGGTCGAGCGCCCGGCCTCCGTCATCAAAGAGTTGGTCGAGAATTCCATCGACGCCGGCGCCACGCGTGTTCAGATCGACGTCGAACTCGGCGGACGACGCCTGATGCGCGTTTCCGATGACGGTGTCGGGATGGAGGCAGACGACGCTGTCCTTGCTTTCGAACGTCACGCGACTTCTAAGATCAGCACACTGGAAGATCTCGCCGCGATCGGAACACTAGGATTTCGCGGAGAGGCTCTCGCTTCGATCGCCTCGGTCGCGAGGATCGAGTTGTTGACACGGGTCGAGGCGAACGATCATGGGACACGGGTAACGGTTGAAGGCGGACGCCTGATCGATGTCCGAGACGCGGCTCGAGCCTCCGGAACAACGATTTCCGTACGCGATCTTTTCTTCAACACCCCGGCCCGTCGGAAATTCATGCGGTCGGAAGCCACGGAGAACTATCATCTCACGGGGATTGTCACCCATTACGCTCTCGCCCATCCGGAGATCGCGTTTACCCTGACAAACAACGGAAGGGAAGTCCTGCGAGTGTCGCCTGCGAAAGACTTGCGCGAGCGAGCATTTCAGATCTTCGGGCCCGGATTGCTTGAAAGTTTGCTGCCTGTTAGCGGCGGCCGTGAATTTATCGCAAAGGTGTCGGGTTTCGTGTCCGCCCCACGAGAGCGCCGAACCACTCGTGATGCTCAGTACTTTTTTGTAAATCAGCGCTACGTGCGGGACAAGACGATAGCTGGCGGACTGCTGGAGGGCTACCGCTCGGTTCTGCCGCACGGCGTTTATCCCGTCGCGTTCCTATTTCTCGATGTTCCGTTGGAAGAAATAGACGTCAATGTTCACCCGGCGAAGACCGAGATCAGGTTTCGGCGGACGGAGGCCGTCAAGGACGTGATCGCCGAGGCAATACGCGGGGCACTCGCGAGAGCCGGCGTGACGGTCGAGCAACGGGAAAGGTCGCTCGAGATTGCGGTGACGGCGGCGGCTCCCGCAGCCGAGCCCGTTCGGCCGCTGTCGCAGCCGGGCATCGAGTTCACCGTTACCGACGACCGTCCTGCGTTTACTGCGGCACCCGATGGCGATACCGGAACCGTCAATGCCGGCGTCGATGGAAGTCCTGATAGTGCCGTCGCCGAGCAGTTTGAAGTCGAGAATGTCGCCATCGCGTTCGAGCGCGCAGCAACCGCGCGAGCCGAACTCGAGATGACGGACGAGCCAAAATCCGAGATCCGCGATGTACGATCCCAGTTCGATCATGATCTCCCTCCTGTGAATTCCGCCGAGCGTCTGGTGCGGCGGCCCGAAGTAAGCGAAATTGCGTCGCGTAAGATCCGACCCCTCGCCCAGCTTCACGACAGCTTCATCATCGCCGTCGACGACGAGGGAATGCTGTTGATCGATCAACACGTCGCACACGAGCGTATACTCTTCGACAAATTTCGAAAGAGCGAGGCGGACCGGCCGGTCGAATCACAGAATCTGCTGTTGCCTGAGACCTTCGACCTGACACCCGCGCAGTCACAGGCGTTCCAGCTGATCGAGGAGGATCTTTCCTCGCTCGGATTTGCCGTCATGAAGCTGTCCGGTCGAACGGTCGCCATCAAGTCGATCCCGACAGATCTGGCGCCTTCGGAGGCGCGAAATCTGTTTGCAGAGATACTGGATCACATAGAGCTCGATAAGCGCGGGCAGGCGAAACAGACGCTCCGCGATGATATCGCTGCGAGCCTGGCATGCAAAGCAGCGGTAAAAATAAACATGAAGCTGACGCCGGAAAAGATGCAGTGGCTAATCGATCGCCTTTTGCTGACGTCGTCGCCGACAACCTGTCCCCACGGCCGACCGGTAATCCTGCGGCTGTCGATGAAGGACATCGAGCGGGGATTTCACCGAACATGATTTTCAGTTGATAGTTGAAGGTTGATAGTGGATAGTCCCGATCAAAGTTCGACTATCAACCCTCACCTATTAAGCCAGACATTTTATGGAAGACAACCGAGTTGCTGCCGAGAAACCCAGCTCCTTCTGGAAGCGAATCTATATCGCGGTTATTGCCACCACGGTTGTGGTCGTTACTCTTCTCTGGTCGTTCTCCCGATATTTTTCTTGATTACAGTTCAGAGTGCGGGCTTCAGCCCGTATTTGCGAAGGGCACCGGGCTAATGCCTGCTCTCTGAACTAATTTTATGAAACTACTCGACTGGATCATCGTCGTCGCATATCTCGCCTACGTCATATGGGACGGCGTACGGATGACGAAATATTCCGGCAGCAAGGAAGGGTACTTTCTTGCGAACCGCGGCCTACCGTGGTGGGCGGTCGGTTTGTCCGTCATGGCGACACAGTTGTCGGCGATCACTCTCGTTGGTACCACAGGTCAGGCTTACAGCGATGGCATGCGGTTTATCCAGTTCTACTACGGCCTGCCGTTCGCGATGATCATCCTTTGCGTTACGGTCGTTCCGTTCTTTCATCGGGCGAACGTCTTCACCGCCTACGAATATCTTGAGAAGCGATTTGACGTAAAGGTCCGCACGCTAACGAGCTTCTTCTTTTTGATCTCACGCGGGCTCGGCGTCGGGACGATCATCTCGGCACCGGCGATCGTCCTGTCGATCGTGTTCGGCTGGAACTTGATCGCTACGATATTCGCTATTGGAATGTCGACGACGGTTTACACGATGTTCGGCGGCGTCCAGGCGGTGACGTGGACCGACGTCAAGCAGATGGTCATCATCTTCTTCGGTTTGGGCGTCTGCATGGCAGTGATCATCTCGAGCTTTCCCGCAGGCGTTTCGCTTGGCGATGGACTTCATCTCGCCGGAAGCCTCGGGAAGCTCAACACGGTCGATACAAGTTTCAACCTGCAGGAGAAATATACGATCTGGTCAGGCTTGATAGGTGGGCTGTTCCTGATGCTCGGCTACTTCGGATGCGACCAGAGCCAAGTCCAGCGCTTTCTTACGGCGAAGTCGGTCGACGAGGGCCGGACTTCGCTGCTGATGAGCGCGTTCCTGAAGATCCCGATGCAGTTCTTCATATTGCTGATCGGAATTCTGGTTTTCATCTTTTATCAGTTCACGGCGCCGCCCATCGTTTTCAATACGAATGAAGTTGCAAAGGCTAACGCCGATCCGCGCTTCCAGGCCATCTCCCAGCGATACGAACAAGCTCATGCCGACCGCCGCGACGCGGCCGTGGCGTTCTCGACCGCTGGCCCGGCGGGTCGTGAAAGCTACATAGCCGCCGACAAGAGGTTCAACGAAAGTCGAAAAGAAGCCTTGGAATTTGTTCGCGAGACCAGCGACAAGAGCTTCAATGACGTCAATTACGTTTTCCCGACGTTCGTTCTTTCACACATGCCTATGGGTGTGATCGGGTTGATCATCGCGGCGATCTTCGCCGCGGCGATGTCGTCAATATCGGCCGAGCTAAACGCCCTCGCAACCGCTACAACAATAGATTTTTATCGACGCCTGTTCGCTGGGGAAGCGAGCGATAGACACTATGTTCTCGTCGGACGCATCTCCACATTCATCTGGGGCATCTTCGCCTGCGTCGTGGCAATATTTGCGACCAACCTGGGCTCCCTGATCGAGGTCGTGAACAAGTTCGGCTCGTTCTTTTACGGTTCGCTGCTCGGTGTATTTGTTTTGGCGTTTGCCGTCAAGCGTGCTCGTTCGCGCGGCGCGTTTTTCGGTTTACTGTTCGGGATCACGTCCGTCTGGATCGCGAGCAGTTATACAAACATCGAGTTTCTGTGGTTCAACGTCATCGGCTGTTTGGTAACGGTGATGGTCGGGTATCTGATTAGTTTGACGGACACCTCCCCAAGAAACTAAAAACTAAGAAACTAAAAACTAACAACACGGAAGGTTGGACGTTTTTAGTTTGTACTTTTCAGTCTTCCGTTTGTTGGAAACAATAGTCGTTATGGCTCAACCTTTAAGAAATGTCCTGGCCGCGGCTCTGATCTTTCTCTGTGTGTCCGCGTCTCTGCGGTTAGAAACAAGCGCGCAGATACGGCCGGTCTACGATCAAGGCGCGCTCGGGTTGGCACAGTTGCTAAAGCGCCTTAACACGAACGCAAGCGCGCTGATGATCGGTGCGCATCCGGATGACGAGGACACCGCACTGCTCGCCTACCTTGCCCGCGGTGAGAATGCGCGGACGGCGTACTTGTCTTTGACTCGGGGCGACGGCGGGCAGAACATACTTGGCTCCGAGCTCGGCGAAGCTCTGGGCGTGATCCGTACAGAGGAACTGCTCCAGGCTAGAAAGCTCGACGGAGCGGCGCAGTTCTTCACGCGTGCTTACGATTACGGGTTCTCGAAGACACTTGCCGAGGCAAAATCGAAATGGGATGAGAATCTGATCCTCTGCGACATTGTCCGCGTGATCCGCACTTTCCAGCCCATGGTCGTGATCTCGCAATTCAACGGTACGCCAAGCGATGGCCACGGCCAGCACCAGTTTGCCGGATACATTTCGCCGATCGCGGTAAAAGCCGCTGCTGATCCCCAGCAATGCAAAGCCGCGGGCGGAGCCTGGACAGTGAAGAAATTCTACGTACGGCATCGCGGCCAAGGGGAGCCGACCCTGAAGATCAACACCGGAAAATATGACCCGCTCCTCGGCCGCTCGTACTTCGAGATCGCTATGCACGCCCGCAGCCAGCATCGATCCCAGGAGCAGGGTGTGCTCGAGCTGAAGGGCGATCAGTTTTCAAATCTAAACCTCATCGAAAGCACCGCGGCAAAGGTTGCTAAAGAGACGGGAATTTTTGACGGCCTCGACACTTCGGTCCGGCGGCCATTCGACCACAAACTAGATCCCGAAAGACCCGAGGCTCTGATCCCTGATCTTGTTACGTATCACTCTCAGTCGACCGAGACGATCCTCCGCGCGGCCGGTGTTCGCATCGACGTTTTGGCCGACCGCGAAACGGCAGCTCCTTTCGAAAAATTTCCCGTCGCTGTTCGGACGTTTGTCCCTGCTAATGGCGTGGAGGTCAAAATTATCGACGTTTCTTTTAATTTTCCGGCGGTAAAATCGGCGGAGCCTACCGGGCCGGCTCCTGGGCCGTTTCGTCGCGAGGTGGCCGATCACGCCGAGTTCTATACTCTTACAGTTCCCGAAGGTAGAACGCCGACACAGCCGTTCTGGCTGCTTACGGGCCGGGTCGGTGATCAATTCGGCAGATATAATTCGAGCAATATCCACCGGCCATTTGAAGACGGATCTGTGTATGCTGATATCACAATGCTGATCAGCGGCCGGCGGTTCACGGTGCAACGGCCCCTCGAATACCGTTTTGCCGATGACATTCGCGGCGAGATCAGACGCGAATTCAACGTAGTTCCCAGGCTCACTATCGCTTTTGATCGGGAGCTTATGATCGCCTCGACCCAGGCGGGGCCGACGACCCGTGATATCGGGTTGAGCGTAACCAACAATTCCGACGCGGCGGTCAGCGGAGACGTGCGTTTAAGTTTGCCGCAGGGATGGAAGGTTATTCGCCGCGAAACCTCTTTTGCAATGAGTCGAAAAGGGGAGAAGGCTCTCCTAAAGGTTTCGGTTGAGATACCTCGAGACGCGACGGCCGGTTCCTATGAGATCCCGGCTGAGGCAGTTGTGGATGACAAGAATTTGTCACAGAACAACAGGACGTTCTCGCAGACGATGCAGACCATTGCCTACGAGCACATCCAGACTCATCGCATATACCGACCGGCAAAGACCGACGTGAGGCTTATCGATCTGAAGACCGTACCCGTGCGAGTCGGGTACATTCGGGGGAGCGGCGATCGTGTGCCGGATGCGATCGCGCAGCTCGGACTCGATCTCGAAGAGATCGACGAGCAAACCCTTGCGAGCGGCGATCTTGGAAAATACGACACGATCGTCGTAGGCATCCGCGCATATCAGGTTCGTCCGGATCTCGTTGCGAACAACCAGCGACTGCTCGACTTCGCAGAGAATGGCGGGACCCTGATCGTTCAGTACCAACTGACGCCGACATACGCACGACAGAACCTAGCCCCGTTCCCGGCAGACAGCGGGCCGCGTGTTTCGGATGAGAACGCACCGGTCACGATCCTGGAGCCGGGGCATCCGATATTCAATTTCCCGAACAAGATCACGCAGGACGATTTCAAAGGCTGGGTACAGGAGCGGAACCTCTATAACTTTTCGACGATGGATCCTAAGTATGTCGGCCTCCTGGAATCGCATGATGCAGGTGAGCCGGAGAACAAGGGCGGACTCGTCATAGCGGATATTGGGAAGGGAAGGTTTATCTATTGCAGCTATTCATTGTTCCGCCAACTCCCTGCCGGAGTACCCGGTGCGTACCGGCTGCTCGCAAATTTGTTAAGCCTGCCGAAGGCTCCCAAGTAAAGTGAGGAGTGAACTCAGAGAAGAGTCGGCCACGGGCTGGCGGCAGCGGATCCACGAGATCGTCTTCGAGTCGGAGACGACGGCGGGCCGCGCGTTCGATGTGACGGTGATATGCCTGATACTGCTTAGCGTCGGGGCAGTGATGCTGGAAAGTGTCAAAAGCGTGCGGGAAATATTTGGACCCGAGCTTTTGATGGCGGAATGGGCTTTCACTATCCTTTTCACGTTCGAGTACATCCTCCGGCTTATGTCGGTGAAACGGCCTATCCGATATGCACTGAGCTTCTACGGGCTGGTCGACCTCGTCGCGATAGTTCCGACCTATCTCAGCCTGTTCGTTCCCGGCACGCAGTTCTTCCTAACGGTGCGAATTCTCCGCCTGCTGCGGATATTTCGAATATTAAAGCTCGCTGAGTACACGTCGGAATCGCGTATCATCACCTCGGCACTGAAGGCGAGCCGGAGAAAGATCTTTGTATTTCTGGTAGCGGTCCTGACCATTGTGACCGTGGTCGGATCGCTCATGTATGTAGTCGAGGGCGAAGAGCATGGCTTTACCGACATCCCGACCAGCATCTACTGGGCCATCGTGACGCTTACCACCGTTGGTTATGGCGATCTCTCTCCGCAGACGCCCTTAGGAAAGTTTCTCGCCTCGATCGTCATGATCCTGGGCTACGGGATCATCGCGGTCCCGACGGGGATCGTAACCGCCGAACTTGCTCGCGCGGGAAAACCGGCTTCCACCCAGGTCTGCCCGGAGTGCCACGCCGAACCGCACGACGTCGATGCCATCCACTGCAAGTACTGCGGATCCAAGTTGTAGAATCTCAGAATAATCTTGACACGCCGCGGACCGAGCGGTTATCGTAGTAACCCGCAGCGAAGAGCGATGCGAAACAGAGACTTTAACAACTTTGGCTTTTTCTACTTTTACTTTACGGTGAAACGGCTGAGGTTCGGGTTAAGTTAACTCTTAATAAATATCTGAACGGAGCCGTGAACTTGAAAAGTTTCACGGCTTTTTTGTTTTTGAGGTGAGAAGAATGAAGTTGGAAGATTGTAGAAAAGTGATCGACGCGATCGATACGGAGATCGTGGCTCTTTTGAATCGGCGGGCCGACCTGTCGCGCCGGATCGGCGGGATGAAAACCATTGCGGGTCTGCCGATAGTCGATGAATCACGTGAAGAGATGGTGATCCGCCGGGTCGTGCGGGAGAACCCCGGAGCCATCGACGACGCGGCGTTGACGACCATTTATCAAGAGATCCTCGCCGAATCGCGACGCATTCAAAACGTAGTCGCTTTGGAAGCGGAGGAGAGGGAACTTCGCATATGACGCGGGTCGCAATACAGGGCGTCATTGGGTCGTACAGCGAAGAGGCTGTCCGCGAGATCTTTGGCCGTGAAGCGACGATCGTCGAGTGCCTCGACTTCAGTGAAACTTTTGCAGCGGTACGGTCGGGGCAGGCGGATAACGCCGTCGTGCCGGTTGAGAACAAGATCGTCGGTGACATCGCGGAACCGATCCGGCTGCTAAACTCAGGGGCATTTCAGATCTACGAGCGGTTGGAGTTGAAGGTCCGGCACGTATTGGCAGGAACACCGGATGCATCGATTAGTGGGCTGGCCACGGTCCGCTCGCACACTGAAGCCCTAAAACAGTGTCGAAGATTCTTCGCCACGAACCACCATCTTATGCAAGTCATCGGTTCGGACACGGCATCGAGCGTAAAGCGGATCGTTGAACAAGGTGATCCCGCAAACGGTGCAATAGGCAGCCGACGAGCCGCCAAAATCTACGGAGCGAAAATACTTGCCGAAAATATTGCAGATGACATCGACAACTGGACCACTTTTTACCTGATAGGAAATTGAGATTATGTTAGACACATGGCCGGTCTCCAAGACCGATACAAAAAATGGCAATGGAAAATACGTACCCTCGCTGACGGCACGTGGGAGCGACCAGTCGACGGTCGTCTGGGTTAGTGACGTCCCGATCGGCGGGGACTATTCGGTGGTTATCGCGGGCCCATGCTCAGTGGAATCACGCGATCAGGTCACGCGGACTGCATTCGCCGTGAAAGAATTCGGCGCGACCATACTTCGCGGCGGAGCTTACAAGCCGCGAACGTCGCCGTACGATTTCCAAGGTCTTGGCGTCGAAGGCTTGCATTTGCTTCGCGAGGCGGGTGACGCCGCGGGGATGCCGGTGGTAACGGAGGTCATGAGCGAGGACGATATCGAGGTGGTGTCCGACCACGCAGACATGGTGCAGGTCGGTGCACGCAACATGCAAAACTTTGCACTGCTCAAGAAACTTGCGAAAACAAAGAAGTCGATCCTGCTAAAACGTGGGCCATCGGCGACCGTAAAGGAATGGCTCGCGGCGGCGGAGTATCTTCTGCATGGTGGGAACGAGAACGTGGTTCTGTGCGAACGCGGGATAAAGACTTTCGATAACAGTCTGAGAAACACCTTAGATCTCGCGGGCGTCGCGCTTGTAAAGGAGATGACGCACTTACCGGTCATCGTCGACCCATCGCACGCCACGGGCAAGCGCAGTCTTATCGGGGCCTGCTCTCGAGCGGCGATCGCTGTCGGCGCGGATGGTGTGATCGTTGAGGTGCATCCGGAACCGGATAAGGCGTTGTCCGACGGAGCACAGTCCTTGACGTTTGAAAATTTCGGCGAGATGATGGCCGGGCTGCGACGTCCTTTGCCGGCAGTTGTGGAAATGCTCCCGGCGGTTGCTTAGCTACTCGATCCTCGCAAGCACGTCACCGGCGGAGACCGTTGACCCTTCGGCTGAGCGGATCTCCTTAACGATGCCTGTCTTGGGACTCTTGAGCTCGTTCTGCATTTTCATCGCTTCGACGACCATGACTCCGTCGCCTTTCTTCACCTCGGAGCCGGCGTCTACCAGAATTCGTACGACCTTTCCGGGCATTGCCGTTTTTATCTCCACGACGCCGTCGGCGCTCTCGCTGCCGGCCCCTACGCTTCGAAGACGTTTGGGATCGAGGATGCGGATATCGAATTCGTTGGTCCCTACACGGACGTGTGTCGGGTCGCCCGCCTTGCCCGGCTGCGTCACAGCCGCTTCGTAGATGCGGCCGTCATGTTTGAAGAGAAGAACACCGGGCTCCGGCTCGGATACTTCAAGCTCGTACTCCCGACCGTCGATCTTTGCGAACGCCCTGCGGCCTTCGCGCTTGATCTCGATGTCGTGGATCTGGTCGCCCGTCTGCGCCTGGAGTTTCATGATGAGGAAGGTCCGTTGATCGTCGATCGTGCTGTGTTGTAGAGCCCGTTACCAAAAGAGTCAGAGCCGGCTGTGGTACCAGCCGGGTCGTCGTGGCCGCGCGAGTCAGACCGGCTGTCGTGACAGCCAGGTCGCCCCCGCCGAACGCAGGTTTGAGCTCTACGAAACGGCGGATCCGCAATTCCAACTTCGCAGTCCGCGATCGCCCAGCCGACTGTTATCACAGCCGGTCCCGACTCACGCCGCAGAGTCCCGAGCACCGGGCAACCATCGACGAACAACGAACCACGATCCGGTTTACGCTGACTGCGACTCGCCTTTTACCTTGTTCGGTTGTGGCGTAACTCGCAGGTACGGTCTGATCGTCTGCCAACCGGCAGGGAATTTCTCTCTTGCCTGCTCGTCGGTTATGGACGTGACGATTATGCAGTCATCGCCGTCCTTCCAGTTCACCGGCGTCGCCACGCTGTAGTCAGCCGTCAGCTGCAGCGAATCTATCACACGCAAAAGCTCGTCGAAATTGCGTCCCGTGCTAGCCGGGTATGTGAGCATAAGCTTCACTTTTTTGTCCGGTCCGATGACGTACACCGATCGCACGGTAAAAGTGTCGCTCGCGTTCGGGTGGATCATTCCGTAAAGATCCGAGATCTTGCGGTCGGGATCGGCGATGACAGGGAAGTTCAGAGCCGTTCCCTGGGTCTCCTCGATATCTTTTGCCCAGCCGGCATGCGAGTCAAGGGGGTCAACGCTCAACCCGATCATCTTCACATTACGCTTATCGAATTCCGGCTTCATCTTCGCCGCCATTCCAAGCTCGGTCGTACAAACCGGCGTGTAATCCTTCGGATGCGAGAACAGAACGCCCCAGCTGTCTCCAAGCCATTCGTGAAAGTTGATTGTTCCCTCAGTAGTTTCCGCGGTAAAATCCGGCGCATCGTCGCCTAGACGGATCGACATTTTGTGTTACCTCCAAGGTGTGAATTTCGGAAAGAGTATACCAGAACGCATCAGCGGTTCAGAATGCAGGCTTTGGCGAAATAAGCCCGCCGGGAGACGGGCTCACCGCTACACACCGGCCGCATCCTCAGCAGCCTTTCGCAGCCTGACCAGTGACACCTTCTTCTCGTCCGAACGAAGGATCTTTGCTTCCAAGCCCCGCAGGGTGAGTACCTCTCCCGTCTTCGGAACATGGCCGGTTTCGCTGGTTATCATCCCGGCAACAGTCGTGTACTCATCATCCTCAAGATCGATATCGAAAAGTCGCTCGATCTTATCGATCTCCGTCGACCCGAGCACGTCCCAGTAGCCTTCCTCGCCTTCGATGATCTCGATGATCTCTTCGTCCTCGGTGTCTTCGTCTTCGATCTCGCCGACGATCTCCTCGATGATGTCTTCGAGAGTAACTATGCCGGCCACGCCGCCGTATTCGTCGATCACGATCGCGATCTGGATGTGGTTCGACTGCATGCTTTTTAGAAGTTCGGACGCGGACTTGGTTTCAGGGACGAAATACGCGTCTCGGATAAGACCGTCTATCGGCTCGTCTTCCTTGCCGTCCGCCCATGCCTGCAGCAAATCCCGAACGTAGATGATTCCCTCGACATTGTCGATGTTGTCCCGATAGACCGGAAGGCGCGAGTACTTTTCCTCGATCATCAGGTTCCGGGCGGCCCGGACCGTCGTGCCGGTCGCGATCGCACAGAGCTCGGTACGCGGGGTCATGATCTCACCGGCTCGTGTATCGGTGAATTCGACCATCGATTCTATTAGCTCGCGCTCTTCCTCCTCGATGATGCCTTCCGCTTCGCCCACCTCCATCAGGGCCTGAAAATCCTCGTCCCCGTCGTCACCGCGGTCGTCGGTCGTATCGGGTGCAATGGTCGCCTCCAGCTTTTGCTGTTCCTTCGATCGGACCGGTTTGAAAAAGGGCGACGTTAGGGCGTAAACCAGGAGGTATAGCGGGCGCACGACCGGCAAAAGAAAAAGGAACTTCTTCTCCGGATTGTTACGAATGATCAAACGCGGGAGGATCTGCCTAAAGACGACGGTTACGATCAGACCCACGAGCAGCGAAAACAGAACGAGGCTCGTTCGCGAGGTAGTCAGCCGGAGGCCGATGAGTGTAATGATGACTGCCGATGAGACCAGAAGGACCTGGATGGTCGAAGAGAGGGCAAGGCGAAACCGCGGCCGGTATTCGAGGATCTCCCGTAAGAAAAGGGCAGGTGATTGATTCTGGGAATCCTCGGATTCTGACGCCAGTTTCCTCAAACCGACATCCGAGATGTGCGAGAAAGCCAGATCGATCGTCGCCAGAAACACCATGGCAATGAGGATCACGACCGCGAGAGCAATCTCGATTTCCATACTTTTCTCGTCTGTAGATGTTACGTTTCGGCCGAGCCAAAAAGCAACCCGCGCTCCGTTCTGAGAAGGGATGCAGCCGGCTCATCTAACAGCCAATACAGGCTGCCGGTTGACGGTTCAATGCGCTGGCCGGGAAAGTCATCCGGACGGAACTCACCTTCGAGAACGTTCTTGACGGCCCGGGCTTTTTCATGGCCTACGACTATGACGATGATGTTGCGAGCCTCGTTGATGGCTCGGAAAGTCATGGTAAACCGATCGTCCTTAAGGTGTGGAACATGATTCGTCACTGCCAACTTTTCCGTTTCATGAAGCGCGGCCGTGTGGGGAAACAGCGACGCCGTATGCGCGTCCGAACCGAGACCCAGCAAGATCAGATCGAGCGGAGCGACCGGTCGCAGCTTAGCTTGATAGTCGGATGCAACGCGTTCGGCGCTGTCGAGTTCGGTCTTCCAACGAAACACCGTCGCTTCGGCCACCTTTAGCGGCTCGAGTAGCGTCTCATTAGCCATCCGAAAGTTACTTTCCGCTGACTCAGGCGGCACATTGCGTTCGTCGCTGAAAAAGAACCTTGTCTTCGCCCAGTCGATTGCCGATCGATATTTTTGCGACGCAAGAAGTGAGTAGAGGGCACGCGGCGTTGAGCCGCCGGAGAGCGCCACGGAAAAGGAGCCGCGGGCCGCTATCGTATTGTTCGCAATACCCGTGAACAATGCGGCCGCCGTCTCAATAAGTTCCTCAGGATCTTTTTTTATCAGAATCTGATGCACTCTCGTTCTCCGGATTCTTCCACGCCCGCCCATTGACGGCGAGAAGCTCATCGGCTTCTGCCGGCCCCCACGTGCCGGCCGCGTAATTCGGAAAGTCGCGCGGCGGTATCGCGGTCCAGACGTCGAGAATAGGTGTGACGATCTGCCAACTCGCCTCGACCATGTCGGCGCGCTGGAATAGCGTGGCGTCGCCGATCATGCAATCGAATAGAAGACGCTCGTAACCGGTGCTCATTTGTTCACCGAAGTGATCGGCGTAATCGAAGTCCATATCGACAGCACCGACCCTGACCACGGGTCCGGGGATCTTCGCTCCGAAATGAAGTGTTATTCCTTCGTCCGGCTGGATGTGGATCTCGATGCGGTTCGTCCGCAGCCGGTCGACCGGGGTGTTGCGGAATAACATGAAGGGCGCCTTCTTGAACTGAATAATAATGCTTGAGTGTTTTTGCGGCAGCCTTTTCCCGGTCCGCATATAAAAAGGCACATCGGCCCATCTCCAGTTGTCGATCGAAACGTTCATGGCCGCATACG
>DASUSJ010000157.1:0-29954 GCA_036375155.1 Pyrinomonadaceae bacterium | reverse complement strand
GACGACAGCGACGACGTCGGGTCTGCGTGCGAGATCTTCGATAGCGCTCAAAGCAGATTTGAGCTGTGAGGGTCCACCGTCGATCAAGAGAAGGTCCGGCCGCGTTTTTTGCAGACGCCGGAGCACAAACTCGCGCAAGGTCGTCAGCTCGCTCTCCTGACCCGACATCCAGTGCTCGTATTCATCCGTGGCGTCCTTACCGTTTTCCCAAACCGCGACGGCGGCTGCAAATCCCGTCGCAGAAATATGTGCGACATCGAATGCCTCGATCCGGCGAGGCAATGTCTGCAATCCCAGGCGGAGCTTAAGGTCCGTCAGCACATCATCAACGGTGATATTCGACCGAAGACGTTCCAATCGAAGGCGTGCTTTCGTGATCTCGACGGCGCGTACTGCCGTCACACGCGGGTTCATCACGCCGGCGACGACGATTTTCGTTCTGAGTTCCGCTGCGAGTGTCTTTCGAACTGCAAAGTCGTAAGGCACGCGGATCTCGCGTGGTACGTGATAGCGGTAGAGTTGAGGAATAAGATCGCTGACCGCATTCGATTGAAAGTTCTCGTCGCCTTTTGGAAACGCGAAGACCAGCTCACCGAGTGTGCGGCGACCGCGTTGTGAGATCACGATAACGACGATCGAATCGTCGTCCGACTCGTCGACCTCAAATGTATCCACGGTGTCGTCGAGCCAGATCTTATAGCGTGTTTTCGACCAGAAGTTTTCTACGCTCTGCAATATGTCGCGGTAGAACGCCGCCATCTCAAAGTCGAGCGCCTCTGCCGACTTTTGGATCTTGCCGGTGACGGCTCCTAGAAACAGCTCTCGATGATCTCGAAGGAAGAGTCGCTCGAGGTCTACGATCTCTCGATAGGTTTCCCGATCGCAGAGGTTGGAGACACAAGGAGCAACGCAGCGTTTCGCATAATACTGTGTGCACGGCACGGGGAAACTTCCGTCTATTTCGATCGCACAGCTTCGAAGCCTAAACGTTCGATTCAGCAAATCGATCAGGATGCGGACGTTTGTTCGATTTAGGAAAGCACCGAAGTACTCGTCGCCGTCGTCTTTCAGGATCCGCGTCGCCAGCGGGCGGGGGAACTCCTCGCTCGTGAGCTTGATATGAGGATGGACCGGATGGCCGGCGATAGAAAAGCGCATGTTGTTCTCTGTCGTGCCTGTAGATCTTTAGTGTGTTTCGTATGTATCGTGGTTATGTCCGCCGGTGAGGACGGTCTCTCGACCATCGGCGAATGCGGGGACGACGAAACACACAAAACGCTCGAAACAACACGAAAGATCCGGTACTCTAGACCGGCTCGACAGACTCGACGGTCGTGCTAGATTCTCTGAAAACTATCCAGCATCTCATGGATCGTTTCGATAGAGTCGGCCTGCTCGATGGTCTTATCTTCACGAAACCTCAGGATGCGCGGAAAACGAACCGCCACTCCGGACTTATGACGCGTCGACTTTTGTATAGCCTCGAACGCGATCTCGAAAACCAATTCAGGTTTCACACTTCGAACCGGACCGAATGTTTCGATCGTGTTCGCTCGAACAAACCGGTCAACAACGCGTATCTCGGCATCCGTCAATCCCGAATACGCTTTCGCGAACGGAACCAGCTCGCCGTCGCGCCAAACCGCGAATGTGTAATCAGTGAACAAATTCGATCGTTTGCCGCTTCCCTTTTGCGCATAGATGAGCACGGCATCGACAGTCAGCGGATCGATCTTCCATTTCCACCAGTCGCCGCGATGTCGTCCCGTCCTATACGGTGAGCTGCGGTGCTTAAGCATGAACCCTTCGACACCCAGCTCGCGGCTCTGCTCTCGCCGCCGGGCTAGGTCGTCCCAATCCGCGACTTCAACAGTTTCGGTTATCTGGAAGATCTTCTGCGCGGCGGGCGAAAGCGAGTCGATCAGGTTTTCCAGCATTTCGCGACGCGTGCGGAAATCGAGCGATCGAATGTCGCTTCCCTCGAACTCGAGCAGATCGTAAACCTGAAGTATGACCGGCACCTCCGACAGGATCTTCGCGGACAAATTCTTACGGCCGATCCGGCGCTGCAGTTCGGTAAAAGGCATAACGCGGTTGTCCATCCATGGCAGCACCTCTCCGTCGAGGACTGTTCCGTCGGGCAGCTCGAATGCGGCGTCAGTGATCTCGGGAAAGCGATCGGTGATCAGATCTTCGCCGCGCGACCAGACGAACACTTCGCCCTGACGTTTGATGACCTGCGCGCGGATACCATCCCATTTCCATTCAGGCTGCCAATCGGAAATATCGCCAAGGTCACGGGGCATGCCGTCGAACTGGTGCGCCAGGTGAAAAGGATAGGGCCGGGCGATCGGGGTCTCGTCCGCGTCGAGATGGGTATCGATCAGGTGGGAAAAGAATTCCGGAGTAGGTTCCCAGTCGCCCATGGCGCGGTGCGTGATCACGTCAACCGGAAGCTCGGAGAGCTGTGACAACGCTCGTACGACTAGTTGCTGCGACACCCCCACGCGAAACGCACCTGAGATCAGTTTGTTGTAAACCAGACGCTGCGAGTAATTCATTCGGGACCAGGCGTCGGTCACCGCTTCTCGCTGAGTGTCCGGATCACTGCCGCGTAAAGGTAGGAGCTGCTGTTCGACAAGAATATGAAGAGGCGTTTCGTCTATCTGTGAATTGTTCGGCAGTAGTAGCGCTGTCGTCTCCGCACCGTCGCCGACGGTATCGCGAGATTCGAGGTAGAGCCATTCGGGGATTCCCGACATCTCGATCGCCCATTCGCGAAGAAATTTCGATGGCACGATCTGGCGAGGTTTGCGCCCGGATAAAAAATAGAACGCCCAGGCTGCGTCGGCCGGCTCCGCCCGTTCGAAATAGAACCGCATCGCCTCGACCTTTTCGTTGGTCTTGTTCGTCTGGTCGAGTTCGACGTAAAGCTCGGTGAATAATTTCATACCACACGTGGTTCAGAGCGCAGGCTTTTGGCCTGTTTTCCGTGGCAGAGATACATGCAAAAGTTTGCACTCCGAACTTTAGCCACCCGTTTCCTCGTCAAGTAGATCGCTCGCAGCGTCACCGACAAATTGCGTTTTAAGCGGCACCGCGTTCATGCCGGTCTCGTTCAGATAGCGGACAACCTCGGGGGCGAACCCATGAGTGACGTACACCGTCTCGGCCTCGGTCGCCTTGATCGCAGCGAGCAGCTCGGGCCAGTCTGCATGGTCCGACAAGACAAAGCCGCGATCGACCGCACGCTGACGACGAGCTCCCCGCACCATCATCCAGCCCGAGGCGAAGCCGGTCGACTGTGGACCAAAGCGTTTGAGCCAGGCAGATGCTTGTGCGGATGGTGGAGCAATGATGAGTGAACCGGCGAATTCTTTCTTGTTCGTAACGCTTCCGGCGTAGGTCGTTTGTGGGAGATCGACGCCCGCTTCGCGATATGCCTGAGTCAGTCGCTCGACAGAGCCGTGTGTAAAGATCCGGCCAAGGCTCCGATCGATACCGCTCATCACGCGCTGGGCTTTACCAAGCGCGTATGCGAACAGGACCGACGCTTTTCCTCGTTCAATGTTCCGTCGCCACCAGGAGTTTATGTCCTCGAATGTCTGTTGCGTCGGCGGCCAGCGATAGATCGGCAGACCGAATGTCGCTTCGGTCACGAAATGGTGACATTTGAGGTGTTCGAAGGGCGTGCAGGTGGCATCCGGTGTCAATTTGTAATCACCGGAGATAACCCAGACTTCGCCTTTATGTTCGACTCGTACCTGAGCCGAACCCAGAATGTGCCCGGCCGGGTGAAAGGAGATCTTAACGCCATTCACGGTCGTCGATTTTCCGTAATCGAGCGTCGCAATTATTGAGCCGTAATCGAGACGGATCCGGGCGAGGCCCTCACCTTGTTTTGCGACAAGATACCGGCCGTGCCCTCGATAAGCGTGATCGGAGTGAGCGTGAGTGACTACGGCCTGTTTAACTGGCCGCCACGGATCGATGTAAAAATCACCCTGTTTGCAATAGAGGCCTTTTGCGGTGAGAGAGATCAGCCCGCCGTGTTTCATTCTGAAAGTTTAGCAACCCCGGAGGGCAGTTGACAGTAGATAGTTGACGGTTGACAGTTCGTACCGCTGCTTTGACGTGTGCTGAGGCCGCACAAACTGTCAACCTGTAGACTCTCGTAATTACTTCCGCTGCCCAACCAATGTCAACAGCAGACGTTGGTTTCGATAGAGCATCAATTTTCCGCGTGCGATCTCGTAGCGGTTCGCCTGTCTTAGACCGTCGAGAAATTCACGCTCGATGATCATCCGGTTATCCTCCTCGCAGGCACGCATTGTCGAAATCACATCAGTGATCCGGAGGGTCGACCCCGCAGCGGTATAGGCCCCACCAAAAACGTTACAGCTGGAATCGCCGCCGACGCTTCTCTTCATTTCGTCGAAATTCAGAAACGCCGTACGACCCGCGCGGGAAACTGGAACGCCTTTGATAGCCTCGAGCATCCACTTTCTATCTCCGAGCCGCGATACCTGACCACCGTTATCCGGATCCTGTTTTGCCGAGGCCACAAGGCGCGCAACCATCCGATTGCGGTCATACAGCTCAAGCGTATTACCCCGTGCCCGGTACCGGTCTGCGTTTTCGAGCGCCCTGAGGAACGCGGTCTCAACGCGACGAACGCGCGGTTCGGTACACGCCATCCTGGTCGTCCCGATGTTTGAGAAATCCAGACGCCGGCCATGTATCGCGACCGTGCCAAACATCCGGTTACACCCTGTATGTCCTGTAAATCTGGTCTGCTGCGCTTCCAGCTCAAGGTATGCTCTCGAAGTCGAAGCGACTGAAGAGCCTTCAAGCTGCACCAGTTTCCACTGCCGCGTGCCGATGCGTTCCGTCTGGGCAAAGGACGCGGCTACCGATGCCGTAATAACTGTTACCAAAATTAATAGCTTTTTCATCTTATCTCCCCTTACTCGTTTCTAACTTTGATACGGTTTCGGCCCACGATGCGCGCGGGCCGGCCGCACCTAAAGAACGATATCCACACCCGTCACTTGCGTCACATAAAAAAAGGACGTATCCGGCAATTAAAGGTTGTATAATCAGGCAAAGTAGGCGGTCATATTTTGCAACTAAGCTAGTGTAATTAGCATCCTTGTTCCGGCAAAAAACCGCGTGAAAGGTTTGAACCCGACCTTTCGTATGCTCTTCCCCGTAACCACAATCGTTGGAGGAACTATGTCGCTCAAGTCAAAAGTATATCGTGCAAGTTTTTCGTTTCTGTTACTCGCCTCACTATGTGCGACAGCGTTTGGAGATACGATTCGTCTCAAAGACGGCAGCATAATCAAAGGTAAGATCGTCGGCTTTAGCGGGGGCAAATTTACGATCTCGATGGGCGGGGGGACCCGCAGGCGGCAAATGACGTTCTCTTCGGACGAGATCGAGTCGATAGACTTCGACACACCGCGCGAGATGGTCGCGTCGGTCCCAACCTCCACACCTGCCAGTGCGACGATAATCGATGAGGAAAAAGATGGTCCGGCGAGCGTGCCGGCGGTTGAGGAGAAGCTTCCCCAACCCGCACCTACGACAAACACCTCTTCTTCCCCGGCAAACACCGGCAGGAAGGTCTCCTTTAGCAAACCGATCGAGTTATCGGTCAAAGTGCTTGCGGACAACACCGCGAATGGCTGGACAAATTCCGGTTGGGTAGTAAAAAGGGGACAGAGGATCCGGATCAGCGGTAGCGGAGAGGTTTCGATCGGTAAGGGGAAGACGACCGGGCCCTCGGGGCTTTATGACGTGGAAGATAGCCAGAAACTTCTGAAAAGCGTCCCGACAGGCGCTCTCATCGCGGTTATCGGCGATGATAATAACGACTTCATTTACATCGGGTCCGAGCGCGAATTCGTCGCGGCACGGGACGGAGCCCTGTTTCTCGGTCTAAACGAAGGTAATCTGAACGATAATACCGGTTCGTTTACCGTAAAGGTTGAGATCTCACCCGATGGCGGTGAGTAGTGGTTCTTGCGTTCGACCAACCAAAAGCGGAGAATCGGTATCTAAAAACGAAAGAGCTCGACTAAGGAAAAAACTATGCATGCCCTCTTTTTTCGGTCCGCCTGGCTGGTTTCGATACTGCTGACTTCTGTTTTGGCGCTCGGCACTTACTCGTTCGCACAGTCGCGCCCGCAGCGACCCGACACTCCAAAAGGCGAGGGAAAACGTAATCAGCGTCCCGTGCCTAAGACCGAAGAGGAGCTTAAGAAGGAAGAAGAAGAGCGCAAGCGTCTGGAATTGGAAAAGGCGGCGGTGCCCGAGCCGGGTGTCGTCAAGGTCGAAACGGATATCGTTAACGTTGACGCGGTCGTTTTTAACAAGAAGACCGGGCAGATCATCGACGGCCTGAAGAAGGAAAACTTTGCGATCTTCGAGAACGGTGTCAAGCAGAACATCTCCAGTTTCACGACCCCTGAGTCCCCGATCACGGTGTCGCTCGTACTCGAATACAGCAAGTGGACAGAGACTTTCGGGAGAGCAAATGGCGGGTATTTCGAACCTGGAGTTTACGAATCGGTTCGGCCGGTCGCCTACTTCCTGTCTCGGTTCATCAAGCCCCCGAACGACTACGCTTCCGTCATCGCATTTGATCTTCGTCCAACACCTATTACCGACTTCACTAACGATCCGGGACGGATACGGCAAACTATCGACCTGTTGCTAAGAAACAGTCCGGCATTCCGTGAGAACAACCTCTACGATGCACTGAAATTTGCCCTCATCGGTGGTCGCGGTGATTCGGTAGTTTTGGAGAATTCAGAAGCGCGTACGGCTGAATATAGCGGCATGGTGGATGTTAAGTCCAAGCGCCGGGCCATCATTCTCGTTGCGTCCGGCATCGACACGTTCAGCAAGATAAACTTCAGTGAGATTCGGAAGATCGTTCAGGAAGCGGGTGTCCCGATCTACATCATCAGCACGGGAAATCTGTTCTGCAAGAAGTATTGCGATCGGCTGGACCCGATGCGGGTAATGCCTGGCATGCCTGACCGAATGAGTTTCCTTACGGCGACCAGCCAAATGAACACGTTCGCAAAGGAATCGGGTGGCGTGCACTTCGAAATGACATTTCCGAGTGAGATACCCGCGTACCTGAACAGCATAAACAGCCTCCTCCGAAGCCAATACAGTCTGGCATACGATCTGGAGCAGGCTCACGAGCCGGGCAAGAAGTATAAGCTGGAGGTTAAGGTCGACGTGGATGGCGACGGAACGTACGACGATAAGCAGTTCGTCGTCCAGCATAGGCCGTTCGTAATGACACAGAAGGAGAAGGAGTCGAAAAAGAACTGAAGAGAGTTTGGAAAAGTATATAGTGACGGGTGAGTAAGGCCTCGCCCGTCATTTTGTTTGGCCTCGATAAAAGCGGTCTGATAATCTCTTAAGGCTGCGGTTTCCATGAATCGAAACATAGTTAACAGTTACAGGAAAAAGCTCGCGAGCGAGGAAGGCTACATCATTTCACGTGGTGCCGAGTTGCGGATAGCGCTGTGCTATCCGAACACGCACCAGATCGGAATGGCGAACCTCGGGCTGCACACGATGTACGAGCTATTCAACCAGATCCCGGAAGTCGCATGCGAGCGCGTTTTCCTTCCGGACCCAGACGAGTTAAAGGAATATGAAAGATCTGGGACGACGCTGCTGTCGCTCGAAACCCAAACCCCCGTACGCGACTTCGACGTGGTCGCATTTTCCATCTCGTTTGAAACCGACTATCTCAACATGGCCCGGATGCTCCAGCTGTCCGGCGTACCGGTTTGGTCAACCGAGAGAAATCATTTTCACCCGCTCGTGGTTATGGGCGGTGCAGCCTCGTTTCTCAACCCGGAGCCGATCGCGGATTTCACGGACATCATCGCAGTCGGTGAGGGAGAGATCCTGGCTCATCAGCTTGTCGACGCGATCCTGGAGAACGAGACGAAGGACGAGATCCTGGAGACACTGGCTCGAATAGGCAGGGGCTTTTACATCCCTGCTTTCTACGACGTTGTCTATAACGACGACGGTACAGTCTTTGACTACATCCCAAATCGGGATGGTGTGCCGCGAAGGGTTGGACGAGCTCTCGCTGCGGTCAATCCGAAAGAGGGGACACTTCGGCGGGCGATGAAACGCGGTGAGACGGAGCTGGCGGAGTTTCTCGTTAATCAGGATATCTTCTGTCCGTCTACGTCCGTGTGGTCACCGGAGGCCGAGATGGGCGACCGGCTGCTGGTTGAGATATCCCGTGGATGTTCTCAAGGCTGCCGTTTCTGCTGGGCCGGTTATAACTATTACCCGCCGCGCGTCGTGCCGGCGAAGGATATTCTCGCAAAGGCCGCTGAGTGGCGGTCGAGGACAAACAAGATCGGCCTCGTTTCGACAGCCGTCTGCGATCATCCTGAGATCTCGACGATCCTGCGCGAGTTGCGGGCAATGGAATATCGCATCTCCGTCTCTTCGCTCAGGCTTGACCAGATCTCGGACGAGCTTCTAGATGCGCTGGTCGAATCACGCGATCAGCAGATCGCCGTCGCGCCCGAAACCGGTTCTGACCGCCTGCGGCGCGTTATCAACAAGAACCTCACGAATGACGAGATCGTTGACATTTGCGGAGCGGTTTTCGACCGCGGCATGCTGACCGTCAAGCTCTACATGATGGTTGGGTTGCCGACCGAAATGCAGGAAGATCTAGACGAAATGTTTGTTCTGGTCCAGCGGATAAAAGATCGGATGTTGGAAGCAGGCAAGAAGATCGGCCGGGTCGGAAAGATCATACCATCGCTGAACGGTTTCGTTCCGAAACCCAATACGCCGCTTCAGTGGGACGGCATCTGCGATGAAAAGGAGCTTAAAAAGCGGATCAAATACGTCTGTAAGGGGCTCTCCAAGATACCGAATGTCGAGGTGCGATTCATGTCGTCCCGCATAGCTCATGAGCAGGCTCTCTTTTCATCGGGCGACAGAACTATCTCGAAGGTCATCGACAGAGCTGCCAGACTCGGTGGAGACGTCGCACGAGCGATTCGCGAAGCAGGGATAGATGCTGCATTCCATATTTCGCGGGACCGCGACTACGACGAATTTCTTCCGTGGTCGATAGTCGACTCAGGTCTCTCTTTCGAATTTCTAAGAACCGAACATCAAAAAGCACGTGAGGCTGCTTCGAGCCTCCCGTGCCCTGCTGTCGAAAAATGTACTACTTGCGGTGTTTGTCCGTCGACGTGGCTGGCGGACGCGCCTCCGTCGCTTATTCAGATCCAGCCTGCGAAAGTCCGTGCGGCGCTAACCGTAGGTTAATTCCGAAACTATTCTTTTAGTAAATAACCGACCGGGCGGGCCGTGTGGTCGAAGTTATACTCGTACTTGTAAATCCCGAACGGAAGCATGTTGACCGGCCGGGTATAAGATACGTGAGCTTCGACAACTCCATTCACGGGTTTGATGTCGACGTATGCATCTTCTGGAAGGTTGTACTCATGTGACGCTTTCTTGATCGATGCCTGAACTACTTCGAGAGGCTTAATGCGACCCGAAGCGGCTAACGCTTTGACCACGGCTGTGTCCATTTCCTGTCGAAAGCTCGCCCCTTCGTAAGCGACCGGTACGTAGTTGAACCCGGCGTTGGCGGTCAAACCGAGAATAAGAAATACCAGTAGAAATTTTACCGTTGCGGCTCCCCGTTCGGAGTGCCGATCATTCTTAAACTTTTTCATCTTGATACTCCTCAATGAAAATGGCTTCTCAATTCTGGATGATGGATTTTAGTGTGGATTTTATGGCTGACCGGGGTATATCGTCGTCTCGCACGATGACCGGTTTTCCGATGCCGCGAAGGAGGATCCAGTGCAGTGAATTGCCAACCCGTTTTTTGTCTGCTTTGAATGTCTCGATCAGGTCTGACGGGTCGATGTTGCTGAGTGCCGGAAGAACCCCGGCCCGATGCACAACATCGTTCAACGAGTCTACTTCATTCTGACTGATGAATTCAAGTTTTTTTGAAAGTTGGGCGGCGAAGCGAATCCCGTAACCGACCGCTTCCCCATGGCGTAACTTCTTGTAATCAGTAAGCTTTTCTAAGGCGTGTCCGACCGTATGACCGAAATTCAGTATCTTTCGCGACCGAGCAGAATTATCTCTGACCGACTCAATTTCGTCATTTTGAACGATTCTTGCCTTGAACCTGACATTTTCGCCGATCAGACCTGTAAGAGAATCGAGGAAGCTCTGCTCGTCGAAATATCGGTGAAAACGGTTTGAAGGATAAGTTTCCAGAAACGCCGCGGTCAGTTCGAAAAGAGGTTTACCGGAGACAGCACCTTGCTTGATCGCCTCACAAAATCCGCCGGTCAACTCCCTCGCAGGAAGCGTCTTGAGCACATCAATGTCGATCAACACCCCTTTCGGCTGATAGAAAGTTCCGATCAGATTCTTTCCGAACTCGGTGTTGACCGCCGTTTTTCCGCCGACAGATGAATCGATCATCGCGAGAAAGGTTGTCGGAATCTGCAGCAGCGGTACGCCCCGCAAGTACACCGATGCCGCGAAACCTGCGAGGTCACCGACGACCCCGCCGCCGAGAGCGATGACCGGATCAGTTCGGGTAAACCCACCCTCGCTAAGAACTCGAAGGGTCCTTTCAAGACTGCCAAAACTCTTGAACCGCTCGCCGTCGCCAATGAGATGAACAGTCGCCCGGAAACCTTCCTTACCTAGACTTTCCGAAACCACATTCCCGTAAAGACCATACACCTTCCGGTTCGAAACGATCAGGACTTTGGTCGGCGACGTGCCAACTAATCTGCTAAGGGCCGCCCCCGTTCCCCGCAGCGTCTTAGAGCCGATCGCAACATCATATGCGGAGCCGCGGGTTCGCAGTCTTACTGGAATGATCGTTCTCTTCATCCCGAATACTCTTTGCAAAAACAAAAAGGCCGCGAGAAGTTGACTCGCGGCAGGATCGATAAATTTTGTGCAGGTGAAGCAACGTGGAAGTGCACCGCACCTGCCAATTCGCGATAACCGTCCTCACCCCGGCTATCACTGGAAACGGAGGTTTCACCTACCGTTTCGATGGTCATAATATACACACGCCCTTTGGCGTTTGCAACAAATTTAATTTTACGTTCGGCCTATATGTCGCGACGTATCTGAGAGATAAAAGCTACCCTAAACTCTCTCGAATCACCTCAGCCAGGCTGTTCGCCTGTCTTTCGATCTCACTCTGATCGTCACCTTCGATCATTACGCGAGCAAGGTTCTCGGTTCCCGAATATCGGAGCAAAAGGCGTCCTTTGCCGGCGAGCTTCTCTTCAATGCTCCGGCTGGTCTCCTCGATCGCCGTCACTTCGGCGAAAGGCCGTTTCTCACGCACCTTGACGTTAACAAGCACCTGCGGATAACGTACAAATCCTGTCGACATTTCGGAAAGCGGCTTTCCCGCTGCGCCCATGGCCTCCAGCATGAACAATGTTGTCATCATCCCGTCTCCGACCAGGCTCTCGCGGGGAAAGATCACATGTCCCGACTGCTCACCGCCAAGTTCCGAATCAGTTCGGAGCAGCTCGTCCAGGACATACTTATCTCCCACCGCAGTCCGCACCAAGTTTAGTCCGATCGATGACAGCGCGATCTCCAGACCGATGTTGCTCATCACCGTAGCCACGACCGTACGATTCGCAAGTGCGCCCTTGTCGAGTAAATATCCGGACATTATCCAGAGTGTCGCGTCCCCGTCGACGACATTTCCTTTTTCATCGATAAAAAGTGCCCTGTCGGCATCACCGTCGAACGCCACACCGAAGTCAGCATTTTTGGAAATCACGTGCTTCGCGAGACTCTCAAGGTGAAGCGACCCACACGCCTCATTGATATTCCGCCCGTCCGGATGATCGTTAATTGAGATCACATCAGCGCCGAACCGTCCAAAGAGCACGGGTGCGAGATGCGACGCCGCGCCGTTCGCACAATCGACGACCATCCGCATCCCATTAAGTTTCAGACCCGGAGCTTCGGCTGCGAGATGATCGAGATAAGAATGCTGGAACTCATCCGCCTTCGAATCGTCGGGACCGACTGGGTTCGGGACCCCGTTGGCCGCGGAGGATGAATGAATGTCGCGTTCGATCGACGCTTCTACTTCTTCCGTGATCTTCTTACCGTCGGGTCCAAATATTTTGAGACCGTTATCCTCATACGGATTGTGCGACGCACTTATTACGATCCCGGCGTCGAAGTCGAAGCGGTTCGTAACAAACGCGACGCCAGGCGTCGTTATCACTCCCGCAGATTCGCAAATCGCACCGCCGGCTTTCGCCCCCGCGTGAAAGGCAGCTTCGATCCACGTACCGGACTCGCGCGTATCGCGGCCCGTGGCGAAACGAGGCTGTCGGCCCAGTCGCTGGGCGTATTGCATTGTCAGCGAGCGTCCTACAACACGCACCGTCCCGGCGTCGAGCGGAAATTCTCCCGCGCGTCCCCGCATCCCGTCTGTTCCAAAAAGCTTCTTCATAGATTTGCCAGAGTATAAGGTAAGTCGCGACCCGGTCGTCGTGCAACGCCCGATAACTTATCTTTGTAGTTTGTATAAATCAACGTTTTTAATTTGACAACCTTTTGCCCTGTGGGCGAATCTTTCTATACGCGGACAGCGATGTCCGCACCACAACGACACCCTAAGTAGTAAATCTCCGGAACAGCGATTATGAGAATGAAGTTTTTGTGCGCCGCTTTAGTTGTCCTTTCTGTTTGTCAGTTTGCGGCTGGTCAGTCCGGAATTGAGCCCACGCCTACGCCTGTAAAAGTTGTCGTTACGAATTCGATGCCTGCCATCAAGGCTAACTCTACGCCGTTGCCCCGAGTCACACCGACACCAATAATCGTCGGTTCCGCGGTAGCAAACTCGGGCCCCTCGGCTGATACAGACGCGACAGATATACCGGCAAGGGCTGCCTCGACCGCAAACCGTGCTGTCACATTTGGCCAGATCAAAAGTAAGATCGCCGAAGCAAAACGTCAGCTTCAAAGCCGACCTCTCGCGACCGCTTTGATTGAAGGCACCGTCCCGACGGATTATGTACGGGTCGCGTTCAATGATTCTAAGACGAATCGCATCGATTATTTTGTACTGAGCAAAGAAGCGTTCCTTTCGACTCTAAGTGAAAAGTTCGTGTCGTCGGAGAGCGGCAAGCAGTTGCGGGTTCGGACAATTCGCGGGAACGGCGTGAATACGCCGATCGTTGTCATGGACGACTCAGGGGAAACTCAGTTGCCGCTGATGGTCCAGTACCCGGTAGTTCGTAACGGCCAGTACATCGAAACGGCGTATTACATGTCGACGCATCCGGGGTTGGTCACGCCTGAAGTCGTGAACGCCGGCCGATACTACGTACGGAACGTTATCGAGATCGCACGCGACAGGCTCCGCGAAAAAGGGATCACGATCCAGCCTAAACTCGCCGACATCGCCGAGCGCCTGGCGACCGTCGAGCATGTGGATCATATGCGTTTTCGAACGGAGTATCACCCGAATATCTTCAACGATATTTTTACGCTTTACGCTTTGAACGAGGGGCAGACGTATCGCTACTCGGTTAGCTCGGCCGGAGCGGGCGGCATGGTTCAGATGATTCCCTCGACTTATCGGATGGTCCGATCTTGGCATCCAAATGTTCCTCTTACGCCTGATTTCGTCGAGGGTATGCGCAACCATGTCAATGCGACGCAGGCAATGCTGCTTTACATGCAGCGAACGTGGAATGATCTTATAGCGAGCCCGACGGTCACTTCGGCCCTGTCATCTGGGATCGCTACTCAGGAACAGCTTATGGCGGCGGGCTACAATTCGAATCCGGCCCGGCTTGCTGGATACATCAATCGCGGTGGTGAGAATTGGACAAGCCTTATTCCCCGCGAAACGAAGATTTATCTGCAGATCTATGACTCGATCGAGAGGCATGTCCCGATGACCCCCAGGGCCCGGTAGCGGCTAGTTAATTGTGAGAATCGGAGGCTGTCTGAAAAGGCAGCCTCTTATTTTTTACTGCGTATCATTGAAAACAGATCAGACTTTCGATGAACAAAACTGTTACCCATGTCTATGGACATGTGTTTACCCATGTCTCGGGTATGTAATACAGGTAAGTTCAAAGTGTGCTTATTCGTCCATGCCGACTGTGCTTACTCGGTCGACGAACTTTGAGACCTCATTACGCACGTCGTCGAATTTTTTGTCGACAAGCGTGTCACCCTGAAAAAACGGATCGTTTGTGACATCGAAGATCGCGAACGACGGCGGCTCGAACTGCTCCATCTGCTCCGCGGATTCAAACTCAACCCTAGCTATATTCAATCCCCAGAGATTTCCCAGGTACACATCGAACGCAAAACTTCGACCGTCGACTTCGTGAAAATACCGGTTCTTGCGGATCTCAGTTCCCTCGAAGATCTGAAAGTGTGCGTATTCCGCGTCATTCAAATACATCTCCGCGACCTTGATGCACGAGAAGTCCCCCTCAATAGCCGGAAATCGCTGCTGCAGTATACGCGTCCACCCGGAAGTTTCGGGATCGCGCACCGCTCGGAGCCGGAGGCGAGTGCCTGCAATATAATTATCAAATATTTGAACGTGCGCGCTTGCGCGGGTAAGCGGTGCGGGCAGACCCTCGGTCAGGTACAAGCGATGTATCTCGCTGCGGTTAGTTTTGTCCATCGTGTTTCGATTTATTATACTTTGGACTTTAATTTTGGACGGATACGATTATGCGTTTTAAGATCTCTCTTACTTTTTTGGCGGCGTTCGGGGTACTAATGTCGGGCTGCGGTAGCGAGGCACCTTCAAACCTGGCGAACACGAATGCTGCGAATGTCGCAAACGCCAACGCAGCGAAACCCGCGACCAATTCCGCGCTCGAAACGACAAAGAGACCGGAGGCGGCCACGACGAATAACGCGCCGACACTGACACCCGTCGTTCACGCTTATTACGAGGCTCTTAAGAAAAAGGACGATGCGCTTCTGAAAAGCGTGATGTCGCAAGAATTCATCAGATCGGTCGAGGCCGACATGAAGGAAGAAAAGAAAACCGGAATTGCCGCTTACATGGCCGAGTTCGACCAGATCCCGGAAAAACCGATCGAGGTCCGCAACGAAAACATCAGTGGTAACAATGCGGTTGCCGAGCTAAAGGGCGGCGCGTATGTCAACTGGACACCTCTCGCATTTGTCAACGAGGGCGGTAAATGGAAGTTCAGCGGCGGAAGTCCGGTTCTTCAGTAGCCGTAAGCTGTAAGCGGTAAGTAATAAGCGGTAAGCAATGAGGGCAGTGCTGTCCGTAGACGCCTTCCTGATTATTACTTACCGCTATCGCTTGTCTCTTATCGCCTATTCGCTATCTACCAGCCGCCTCCGACGATTGATAGGCAGGGAGCGTAACACGAGCGGCCTTCTCTTTTTTTAGACCCAACGCCCAGTCAGCCTGCATCAGTGTGTGGATATCGCGCGTTCCCTCGTAGATCACCGCGGCTTTGCAGTTTCGGAGATATCGTTCCACCGGGTAATCGTTCGTGTAGCCGTTCGCACCGTGAACCTCGATTGCCATCGAGGCAGCTTTCTCCGAACGTATGGTGGCCTGCCATTTTGCCAAGCTCGCCGCCTTCGCTGAGGGCAACCCCTCATTCTTCAGCCATCCGCATCTCAGCCAAAGCAGATGCGACATCTGGTAATCGGCTTCCATGTCCGCGATCTTTTGTTTGACGAGCTGAAAGTTCGCGATCGTCTGACCCTGGACCTCGCGAGTGTTTGCATAAGCAACCGAAGCATCACGCGACGCCCGGATCACCCCGGTCGCACCGGATGCGACGGTATACCGGCCATTCTCGAGGGAGAACATCGCGATCTTGAATCCCTCGCCTTCCTCACCGAGCATGTTCTCCTTCGGAACGCGAACATCCTGTAGCGAGAAGTAGCCTGTATTACCCGCCTTGATACCGAGCTTGCCGTGAAGCGTTCCGCTCGAGAAACCGGGCATGGAACGCTCGACGATGAAGCAACTGATACCGCTGTGATCGCGCACCTTCTGCTTCTCCAGATCGGTCCAGCAGAAGAAGAGGAAATGATCGGCCACGTCGCCGAGCGAGATCCACATCTTCTCGCCGTTCAGGACCCAGTCGTCCCCATCGCGTCGAGCCTGTGATCTCATCCCGACCACATCCGAACCTGCGTTCGGCTCGGTCAACCCAAAAGTTGCGAGCTTCTCACCTCTTGCCTGCGGTACGAGATATTTCTGCTTCTGCTCTTCGGTTCCCCATGTAAAGACGCTGAGTGAGTTCAGGCCAACGTGCACAGACATTGCGACGCGCAAAAACGTATCGCACGCTTCCAACTCCTCGCATACCAGCCCGAGCGAAATGTAGTCAAAACCGGCTCCGCCGTACTGCTCCGGAATACAGACGCCGAGCAATCCGAGCTCGGCCATCTTGTCGAAAACAGAGCGTTCGAAGTGAGCTTTCTCGTCCCATTCTTTGATATAGGGAGCGACTTCACCGGCGCAGAATTCGCGAACGGTCTTCTGCAGAGCTAAATGTTCTTCGGTCAATTCAAAATCGATCACTTCAGTTAGTCATCCTTACTTAAATAGTTGTGTGTGATAAAATTCAGGTCGAAATTCCGAACGGAAAGTGTAGCACTTAGCCAAAGCTTGCGCGAAACGACCGGTTTTATTCACGCAGAGCTCGCGAAGTACGCAGAGCGTTAATTTACAAGCGTAACACTCAAGAGACACTCCTCTGCATGCTTTGCGAGCTTTGCGTGAAATAAAGCCAAAAGCACACAAATCTTGATATGAAGAGAATCTTTTCCCTCCTGCTTATCGTCTGCTCGCTTACAGCCGGCCAGGCTCAAAATCGATCCAACGAACCCATCCCACCCATGCCAAAACTACTCTCCGTGCGGGAGCAGATGGACATCCGGGAGGCATGGCTCAAAAAGCGCCTCGACACTCTGCTGCTCCCAATGATGAAGCGTCACGGTATCGACACATGGATCGTAGTGAACGAAGAATTCCACAGCGACCCCGTTACCGAACACATCGTTCCACCAATACCTATCGTGGGCCGTCGCGATCTTTTCGTCTTCATTGACCGCGGAGGAAAGCTCGAGCGATACGCCATCGTTCGCTATGTGGAGGAACGTCTGAAGAACCACTACACGGTCATCAATCCGCCGCGAGCGGAAATGGCATCCGCCTTGAAAAGGCTTATCGACGATCGCGATCCTAAAACGATCGCGTTGAATATGGGCGGCAGTCGAGGACAGCAGAGTGGCTTGACCTACGACGGTTATAGGTTTCTGGCCGAAACTCTCGGACCGGACAACGAAAAGAAGTTCGTTTCCGCAGCGAAGCTGCTCACTGAGTTTTTCGATACAAGGCTGCCCGAAGAACTCGAGCATTACCGGCAAGCCGTACTCGCCACCGACGTAATAACGCGCCGCGCGTTTTCAAGCGAGGTCATAAAGCCCGGTAAAACCACCGTCGGCGACGTTCGCTGGTGGATGATGCAGCAGGTGAATGACCTTGGGCTGGATATCTGGTTCCAGCCCGATCTTCGGGTCCAGCGCCGTGCGAAAACTACGGGGACGACACAGCAATTTCTCAGCGTCGCCGACGAAGCGGTAGTGATTGAGCGCGGAGATCTCATCCACGTCGATTTTGGTTTGATCTACATGGGCCTCAGTACGGACTGGCAGAAGCATGCCTATGTTCTTCTGGCGGGGGAGAAAGACGCGCCTGTCGGGCTTAAGAACGCGCTCAAGAACACAAACCGTCTTCAGGATATTCTGTTTGGCGTCGCACGGGCCGGTATGACGGGTACCCAGGTTTACGACGCAACCATGGCGGAGGCGAAGAAGCAAGGCATCGACTCGATGATCTATTCGCATCCGGTCGGCGCGCACGGTCATGGTCTCGGCGCTTCGATCGACTTCCGGCGAGGGATTGGCGGTGACGAAGAAAGGATCCGCCCGGGTTCATATATGTCCATTGAGCTCAACACGTCGACGAACGTTCCCGAATGGAACGGTCAACGTGTGACCGTCATGGCCGAAGACGACGCTTACATGACGGAAACGGGCTACCGGTTCTTCCGGCCGCGCCAGACGGAATTTTATTTGATTCGCTAAAAGGACGTTTGCCGATGATCTCAGTCTCGCAGGCACTGCGGATAGTAAAACGCGAAACCGGTACGCTACCGTCTGAAACTGTCATTCTCTCGAGGGCCCTCGGCCGTGTGCTTGCGGAGAACATTGCCGCGGACAGTGACATGCCTCCATTTGATCGTTCGCAAATGGACGGCTATGCCGTGCGATCGAACGATGTAAAAAATGCGCCGGTCCTGCTAACGATCGTCGGCGAGGCAGCGGCAGGTCGCGGCTGGCACGAGAAACTTAAACCCGGACAGGCTGTTCGCATAATGACCGGTGCCCCGGTGCCCTCCGGCGCTGACTCGGTGCAGAAAATCGAGCTCGCGTCTGAATCAAACGAAACCGTCCGGATTCAAGAGCCGGTCCAGCGCGGCAAGTACATCGTGAAGAAAGGGGCCGAGATCAGGAAAGGCACGATACTGTTTCGATCCGGCCAGATCGTCGACGAAAAGATGATCGCGAGTCTGGCCGCATTCGGTTACGCCAGGGTCAAGGTCGGTCAGCGCCCCTCCGTTTCGATCCTGTCGACCGGGAGCGAGATCGTCGGTATTGAAAAGCAGCCGGGTCGAGACCAGATCCGAAACTCCAATTCAGTAATGTTAAAGGCACTTTGCGAACATGCGGGGGCGTCGGTAAAGATCCTGCGACAGACAGGTGATGATCTCGAAAAGCTAAAAGGAGTAATATCGAAAGCAGCTCGGCACGGCGGGGAAAAATCAAAAATCCAAACTCCAAAATCCAAAATCCTCATAATGACCGGCGGAGTTTCGGTCGGCAAATATGACCTGACAAAAGCCGCGTTAAAGGACTTGGGTGCGGAGTTTTTCTTCGAAAAGCTTCGGCTCAAGCCCGGGAAGCCAACGGTGTTCGCAAGATTGGATAACAGCCTTGTCTTCGGTCTGCCGGGTAATCCTGTATCCGCAGCTGTCACTTTTTATCTCTTCGTCCGCACCGCGATCCTGCAGATGCAGAACGCTTCAGAGACTGGTTTACCTTCGGGTCATGCGGTCCTGGAGTCACCGGCTAAGGCCGCGGCCGAACGCGACACGTACCTGCCGGCTACGCTTGCGACGGACAGCGAGGGAAAGCTTGTGGCGACGCCGCTCCGATGGCATGGTTCTTCGGATTTCGTGGGGTTTGCCAATGCGGATGCCTTGGTGTCGCTCGCCCGCGGATCCGCGTCGAAAGCGGGTGACGTCGTTAAGATCCTATATCTCTAGGATAGAACCGGGTTCCGGGCTGGGAGCTTGGTATCCTTGACCAAGAAAATTATGACTGACCTTTCGCATTACGATGAGACCGGCCGGATCCGAATGGTCGATATTTCGGGAAAAGATACGACGACGCGTCGGGCAGTCGCGTCATGTCGCGTTCTGTTGTCGAACGAGACCATCGGCATTCTGCGTTCCCGAACGAATCCGAAAGGCGATCCGCTTGAGATCGCTCGGATCGCAGGTATCATGGCAGCGAAGAAAACACCGGAGCTGATCCCACTTTGCCACCAGATAAATTTATCTAAAGTGAACGTGACGGCAGAGCTTGGAGACGACGGTGTACATCTCGAAGCCGAGGCTGTGACTGATGCAAAAACCGGCGTTGAAATGGAAGCACTCACGGCGGTGTCGGTCGCCGCCCTCACGATCTACGACATGTGCAAGGCCGTGCAAAAGGACATTGTGATCACGGACATAAAACTCGAAAGTAAGACCGGGGGGAAGGGCCCCTAGTCCTGGTCCCTGTTCCATTGTCATTGCCTTTCTTGCGTTTCCTCTTTGCGGCTTTGCGACTTTGCGGGAACCAAAAACTCGAACATCTCGGATCTCAGATAAAGCTGGCGAATACACCAAGATAATTTGAGTTTCAGCCGACAAGGTTCTCACAAAGTCGCAAAGTATAGCGCGAATCGCAAATGAAAATGACCAGGAACGAAAGAAAGGACGTATGACTCAGGAGTAACGACTTAGGACTAATGACCAGGGACGAATGACCGTGGACGACCTTACTATCTGCCGAACTTTGCGGTAAAATCGGACGTAAGCAGAAACAAGGAGTTTTAAGATCTATGCGACACAGAATTGCCGAAGACGCCAAGCCCCAGCTTTTACTTTTGCTGCTCGCGACTGCGATCACACTGGTTCTCTGGTTCATGCCTTTCGCGGAATACCTTGTATATCCGATCCGGCTCTTCGTGACGTTCATTCACGAAAGCAGTCATGCTCTTATTGCAGTCTTAACTGGCGGTTCAGTGCAAAGCCTGACGATCTCCACCGATGGTAGCGGCGTCGTGTACTCTGCCCCGGGCGGTACTATCGGAGCTTTGCTCACCTCGAGCGCCGGTTACCTCGGGACAACGGCCTTCGGCGTGCTGATGCTGTATCTTATCCGCCGCTCGTTCTCACCGAACAAGATCCTGACGGCGTTAGGGATCTTCGTTGCGGCAATGACCCTCATCTTTACCGTCGTCAGCCCGATTTTCAATTTCCTCTCCCTGAATGCGGCATTCTCGAGCATTGTGTTCACGATCATTGCCGGCGGCCTCCTCGCGGCGGGTCTCGTCGGGATGGGAATCTATTCGAGCATTCGCACCGCGAACTTTGCGGTCGCATTTCTGGCGGTCCAGTGCCTTCTGAATGCTGCGCTCGACCTTATAAACGTTTTCTTCGTCAACGCTCCGCTAATAGGCACCGATATGCACACAGATGCCGCTAACATGGCGATGGCGACCGGGATCCCGGGGATAGTATGGGTTCTGATCTGGATGGGTATTTCTTTGCTGATGATCTCGTTCGGTCTGCGGCTTTATGCTGTCAGCCAGAACAAAGCAGCGGCGAAGGAGTCGGTATTCGAGGACCCGGTTGCGTAGCTCGCTGGTGACTACCACCTGCGTTAGCAGGTGGTGCGGCGCCGTCTTAGATCGCTAACGAAATAATCTTGATACTCGGCCACCTACCACCCAGGTGGTAATGACCTTATGAAACTCGGTTTCCTTCTGCTGATCCTCGGCTTCGGTATATCGGTTAACACTCAGGTAAAGCAACCTAAACCTCCCGCCGTTAAGATACCGTTCGCCGAGTCACTTCAGGCTGTCGTCGTCACGACAAATGACTGGGAAGCTACGACTGGTCAAGCCCGACTGTTCGAGCGAAGCTCGCCAACCGCGAAATGGAAAGCGAAAGGCGACCGTTTCCCCGTCGTCGTCGGCCGCACGGGACTGGTGTGGGCCCAGGACTCAGCTCCGGAGAAAGCTACACAGTTCAAAAAAGAAGGCGATGGCAAATCCCCTGCCGGCCTGTTCCCACTAACTTACGCTTTTGGCTCCGCCGTTAAGCCGGAGCAACTCACCTTTCCCTACATACGCATCGATCGTCAGACGGAATGCGTTGATGACATGAACTCATCGCATTACAACAAGATCGTCGGCCGATCGCAGGTCGGAAACTTCGATTGGAAAAGCTCGGAGAAAATGCTCGAGGTGGGTCCGCCATACGAGCTTGGTGTTTTCGTTGCGTACAATTCCTATCCGGTCGTTAAAGGCAACGGCTCCTGCATTTTTCTTCACGTCTGGAAAGACGCCGCAACACCAACGGCCGGCTGCACGGCGATGGCGAGAACGGACCTTGAACGGATGGTCGCCTGGCTGGATACGGCAAAGAATCCGTACCTCGTTCAACTGACCGAAGACGAACACAAATCCCTAAGAAAATCGTGGAATCTTCCCAAGTAAAGATCACGCTCGCAAATATCCCGCTGGGCGGGCGGCTACTCGTTCGTTCCAAAACCGACTGGCGTGTGGCGGTCGTCTGCCGTATAACCGACGACCAGGTGACGATCTCGGTGGCTTCACCGAAAGGCTACAACTATCGTCTTCGGCGCACCGCCGATGCAACCGTGGAGTTCGACGGCAGAATCCCATTTCTTACCATTGAATCCGCGGAGCCCTGGCGGGAGAATTTCACGCATTATGATGTAAGGTGGTGATTTACAGGGACCCTCTCCTAAGCTACAGGCTTTCATCTGTTTTCAAGCGCGTCTTACCAACTCCGATAATTTTTCGGCCTTGATTCTCTTGAACAAAAACTACAACTTTCAGGTTGTCGGGCTTCGAATCGGCGGGTGTCGGTAAATCGGCCGCCGCGTCGAACTCATTCTTGTCTGCCGGTAGCATGCCGAGTGTTTTTAACTCTCGAACCACCGACACGTGCTCAAGTGTTTTGCCGGAGTTCTCGCCGCGTTCAACTCGAGTTCTGATGCCGTCTTCCGCAATCGCGGCGTACACGGTCGCGTCCATATGTCGTGGGACTCCGACGACCTTAACCGTGAGCCGTCCTTCTTGGGCACTGATCTCGATCCTCGCCTTCGCAGAATCGACGGCATTTTGAACTTCTTTCGATGCCCTGCCGCTGTCGCTGCCGACAAACTCCGCCCGCCCATCGACAACCATTTGCGGAGTGTAGTTCGAATTCAACTTGAAGACCTGTGAGTAGATCTCCTGACGGCGGCTGTAGAGCGGCGATGAGAAGCGGTCTTTCCACCCAAGACGATCCCAGTAATCAACGTGAAAGGCGAGTGTGATTATCTCGGCTTTCGCGACGGGCTGCTGGGATTCGAGAAATGCAAGGTTCCGATCCGCCGGCGGGCAGCTCGAGCAGCCTTCGGAAGTAAACAATTCAACGAGCACTGGTTGTCGAATATCCGGCACCGTGATTGCCGATCCGCTCGCGGCGTCCGTTTCTCCCTTGGCTTCATGTCCAGTGCAAGCCGGAATCAGACCTCCGATCGAGGCGATCAAGATAAACAATAGCAACCGCATACTGCCACTATAGCCGATTGCCGGGTTGATTTGTTCCCGTTTTGTTTCGCAAATTCGGTTTGGTAAAATTTAGTTTTTCTTACAGGCCCGGATTTTTCACCTATGCATGCGGTAACGTCAAAACAGGAAGAAGCCATCGAGGTTCGCGGCGCCCGAGTTCACAATCTGAAGAATGTATCGGTGTCGCTTCCGCACAACAAGCTTACGGTTGTGACCGGGGTCTCGGGCTCAGGTAAATCCAGCTTGGCGTTCGACACCATCTACGCCGAGGGCCAGAGACGGTACGTGGAATCGCTGTCCGCGTACGCACGGCAGTTCCTCGAGCGGATGGACAAGCCGGATGTCGACGAGATCACAGGTATTGCCCCGGCGATCGCGATACGGCAGAAGAATGCGACGCGGAATCCGCGTTCGACGGTTGCGACGCAAACCGAGATCTACGACTATCTCCGCCTGCTCTTTGCTCGGGCAGGACAGACGTTTTGTCACGTATGCGGACGAGAGGTGAAGAAGGATTCGCCCGAATCCGCGGCTGACGAGATCCTCACAGAGCTAGCCGCCGGAACCAGGTTTTATGTTCTCTTCCCAATACAAGAGGAGACTCCGCGCAAAGACGCAAAAACGCAAAGGAAGACGGCGAAGAAGAAAAGTACTGCCGCCAAATCTGAGGAGCTCAGTGTATCTGCCTATCTGATCCTTTTACTGCAGCAGGGTTTCTCCCGGTTATTTCGCGATGGTGAGGTCATTGAGCTGCAGAGGCCCGAGGATTACACCTACGACAATTTCGACGGCACCTTCGTGCTGATAGATCGTCTGAAATCGGACCTCGGAATCCGCCAGCGCCTGGTGGATTCGCTGGAGATCTGCTTTCGCGAAGGACACGCGGCCGTTGTGCAGCAGGCTTTCCAGACTGCTGAAGATGGACAGGCGGGAAAGCCTGTCGTAATGAAGTTTTCCGACAAGTTCATTTGTAAATACGACGGGACCTATTACGAGGAACCCGAGCCCCATCTCTTCAGTTTCAATTCCCCCTTCGGCGCGTGTCCGGTATGCCAGGGTTTCGGCAACACCATCGGTATCGATTACGACCTCGTTATTCCGAACCCGCTTCTGTCGATAAAAGACGGAGCGATCGAGCCTTTCACGCGTCCGCAGCACGCGTGGGCGCAGAAGGAGCTATTGAAATACGCCTCATCGGCGAAGATCAACGTCAATACGCCATTCGCCGATCTTCATGACTTCCAGCAGAACGCGGTCATCTATGGGGATGACGGCTGGCGCGGCATCAAGGGCTTTTTCAAATGGCTTGAGACAAAGAAGTATAAGCTCCATGTCCGAGTGTTCCTCGCGAAGTATCGGGGCTACACGAAATGCCCGGAATGCGATGGAGCGCGATTAAGGCAGGAAGCTCGCGACGTAAAGATCGGGGGACGTTCGCTGCCGGAGATCGTCGAGATGTCGATCAGCGACGCACACGCGTTTTTCGAGGATCTGCAGCTAAGTGAGGAACGGGAGAAGATAGCGGAGAAGATACTGCTCGAGATCCGCCGGCGGCTGAAGTTCCTTGTCGATGTTGGTTTGGATTACCTAACGCTTGGTCGTGTTGCAGCGACGCTTTCGGGCGGCGAGGCACAGCGAATTCAATTGGCGACCAATCTCGGTTCGCTTCTGGTCGGGACGCTTTATGTTTTGGATGAGCCGAGCATCGGGCTTCATCCCCGCGATAATGCGCGTCTGATCAAGATCCTCGAGAACCTGCGGGACATCGGCAATACATTGCTCGTCGTCGAGCACGACGAGGATACAATGCGCGCCGCCGACCATATCCTCGACATTGGCCTGTTCGCCGGTGAGCTCGGCGGAAACGTTGTGTTCGAGGGTGGCTTCGACGATTTGCTGAAAGACGACGTATCGCTGACCGCCCGATACTTGCGCGGTGACAACGAAATAAAGCTTCCACAGAAGCGAAGGGCAAAGAGCAAACGCAAGCTCACGATCACCGGCGCGCGCGAGCACAATCTCAAAAATGTATCGGTCGAGATCCCGCTCGAGATGCTCGTTTGCGTAACCGGCGTTTCTGGCTCGGGTAAATCGACGCTGATCCATGACATCCTTTACGCCGGCCTCAAGAAGAAGCGGGGAGAATGGAATACGCACGTCGGGCTATTTCAGGAGATGACGGGGTCGGAGTTTGTCGACGACGTGATGTTGATCGATCAGTCGCCGATCGGCCGGACTCCGCGTTCGAATCCCGTGACATACGTAAAGGCGTACGATGCAATACGCGAAGTCTTCGCCGGTACTCAGGCAGCGAAATCAAAAGGATTCAACTCATCTCACTTTTCCTTCAATGTTCCTGGCGGGCGGTGCGAAACATGTCAGGGCAGCGGAACGGTCACCGTCGAGATGCAGTTTCTCGCGGATGTGGAACTGACGTGCGAAGACTGTCGCGGCACACGTTTTCGCGACGAGATCCTCGGGATCCGATATAAGGGCAGGAACATTCACGAGGTTCTGGACATGACCGTGCGGGAAGCCATGATGTTTTTCAAAGACGTCAAAAAGCTGACTACTCGTCTAAAAACCCTAGAGGAGGTCGGGCTGGGCTATCTGCGTTTAGGGCAGTCTGCAACGACGCTGTCCGGCGGAGAAGCACAGCGTGTAAAGCTTGCCTCGCATCTCGCGCAGAAGACTCGTTCGAACACGCTTTTCATCTTCGACGAACCTACCACCGGTCTACACTTTGACGACATCAACAAGCTGCTCGCCGCTTTCCGGGCCTTGGTCGAGAACGGCGGGAGCCTCCTGGTCATCGAGCACAATCTTGACGTGATAAAAACAGCGGACTATGTGATCGATCTGGGACCGGAAGGAGGAGTCGGGGGCGGCGAGGTCGTCGCGGTCGGAACGCCGGAAGCGATCGCAAAGAACGAGAAGTCGCACACCGGAAGGTATTTGAAGGAATATCTTCAGAACGGCAAAGGCATTTGAATACCGTTCGCGACGCCGGCATATACAAGCGGAGATTCAGCTCACTTAGCCAGCTTCTATTATTTTTGACCGTCGCCCGCGAATCCATGGCGAGCTTTACCTAATACGCCGGAGCAGGCTTTTGAAACGGTCGTGACTCTTGGATTGTTTGCCGCTACCGGAAATTACTCGACGCGCAGATCTTCTTGCTATACGGGCACTCGCCGACCTGCACCCACTCGTAGAAATCGTTCGTGCTGCCCTCGATCGCGTAGTAGACGTTCTTTATAGTCGGGAACTGCATGAGCGTCGCATCAACCATCGAGAAGAATCCGCCACCGCAGCTCGACGTTGCATTGCCCATCTGCGCGTACACGGCTTTTGTGAAATTCACGTAAGCTGCACCGTTTTTCACCGTGACTCTCTTGAGAATACCGTTCGTCTCCGGTGGGCGAAAACCGGAATACTCCTTCGCTTCCTCAGCGGTTGGTCCTTTCAACAGCTCCTGCAGCGCCGCAGTCGCGACCGCCCTGGTCCTGGGAACCGTCCGGGTGACGGGTGCGACCTTCTTACAATCGTCCCATTCGGGGTCGAGTTTATCCGGATGGAAATAGACTTTGATCGTCATCGTCTCGGGTTTCTGAGCGAAGCCGGCAGAGCCGAAAGCTAAAAACATGAAGAGCAGGAAGGATAGAAGTTTCATTGGGCTCTTAATCATCTCCGAATTTTGCCCGCCATATCGGCGCGATCTGCTCCATCACCTTGCAATCGCAGTAGCCGCCGTTCTCGTTCAGCCACGAGGTGATCTTGGGAAAATTGAGATTGTTCTCCATCATGAAACGCATCGAGTGCTGCAGGCTATGATTGCACTCGGTATCGTAAAGCGCATCCTCGACGTAATCGAGCAACTCGCTGATCGTATGCTGCTGCGCCGGAAGCGAATCGATGAAAGCCTCAAGCTCCTCGCCGCTCAACTGTTCGAGATTTTCGATCTCACGTTTTCTTACAACTGGCATCTCTTTTTAGTTTCTGGTTTCGGGTTCGTGGTTTCTAGTTTTTTCTTCGCCGGCTTTGCGTGCTTTGCGTGAAACCTAACATTCCTAGCCCTTCGCGAGAAATTCTCACGCAAAGCTCGCAAACCCCGCAAAGAACAAGAACTGGAAATGAGCGACTAAAACTCACTTTCGGAAACCCGGCCCATCTCGGCCCGTGCCGCTTCCTCGCGTTCCCTTTGTTTGACGCCGTCACGACCGTCGTATCGAAGGAACCTCGGCAAGAATAGTGCGGCACCAGTCACCGAAATGACACAAAGAATTCCGCCGGATATCAACGCGGCCTTAACTCCGAATTTCTCCGCAACGACTCCCATCTTAGCGCTTCCGAGCATTGGGCCGGTAAGGTAGCTCATCATCTCGATACTCGCGAGCCGACCGCGAAGATAGTTTGGGATCGTCTGGTTCCAGATCGAACCGCGAAAGATACCGGAGATCATGTCGAAGAATCCGGCTGCAACGAGGAACAGCAGCGCCGGTAAAATGCTGTCCACCCAACCGAACAGAATTATCGCGACACCCCAGAGGAGCGCTGCGACCGTGACCATCAGACCGTGGCGATGAATGTTCTTCGTCCAACCAGAAGTAAGACTCGCGAGCAGGGCACCGGCGGCGATCGACGCCGGGAAAAACCCAACGTACCTATCGCCGTACATTACTGCGAGTGCAGGATAAAGCGCCTGTGGCATCGCGAAGAACATTGCCGCGATGTCGATGAAATACGTCCCAACCAATTCCTGCCGCGAGAACGCGTATCTCCAGGCTTTCTTGATCCCCTCCCAGCTCGGGCGTTCTGCGTTTTCCGGCGGCGGTACGGCCTGCACCGCGTAGACCGCGTAAATGGTCGCCACAAATGTTACGAGATCGAATGCGTAAGCGAAGGACGGGCCGAGACTTACTGCGACGATACCCGCGACGGCCGGGCTGATGATCGCTCCCAGGCTCCACCGGATCGAGTTGAGCGCCATAACCGCCGACATCAACTCCGGCGGAATGACCTTCTGGATGAACGATTCAAACGCGGGCCGCTGGATCGCGGCGAGCCCTGCGTGGATGGCGACGCAGATGAACAAGATCCAGATCTGCGGAGACGGGAGCAACGAGTTGATCAGCAGGATCGCCGACGTCGCCGCTTGTCCGAATTCCGTCAACCGCAGTAGTCTTCGCTTCTCGAAATAATCCGCCAATGCTCCGCCGACGAATGCGAGAATGACCATCGGCACGAATTCGGCCAGGTAGATATAGCCGACCATGGCGCTCGATTCGGTCAGCTGATACATCTGCCACGGAACAACGATGAACGTCATCATCGATCCGAAGAACGAAACAAGCTGCCCGAAAAAGAGCAGCCTGTAATCGCGCGACACACGGAGCGGAGAAAGGTCGAGGAACATCAAATTAGTGGACAGTTGATAGCTGGTAGTTGACAGTTTCTCGATGCGCCGAAACGACCGGTTGCAACGTCAACTTCGTTTTCGGTCGTCGTGGTGCGTCAGCAGCAACGGTCAATCGTTAAAGTGTTTAGTCTCACGGCGGTACTGTCAACTGTCCCCTGTCAACTGTCAACTTTTCAGGTAGTTCGTCCAGTGAAAGACCCAGGTTGCGTAGATGTTCGCGGCGAACGAAAAGCCATAAGCGACCGACTCGAGCGGTGTTAGTTTTTTTGGTGAGCTTTCGAGCATGATTACGAACAGCCACGGAAGGCAAACCATCGCATACCGGTATCCGAACTGCCACCCCCCGGAGTTGCCGTGCATCCACAGCAGGATGCAGAGTACGAGTACCGCAAGCCACGACGCATATTTCAAAGCCCTGTCGCGTGCGCCGAAGCGCAATGCGAATAGTACGAAGGGGCTGCTCCAGAGTATCGAGCTGCTGAAGGGATTGGGGACGATATATGGGAATGACGAGCGAGTTTCCCAGGATCGCCACAGCATCTCCCAGATCTGCCCTGGGATGTACCGGTATGAGAAGATCCCGTGGCTATACCAGGGCTCGTTCAGCACACCCGGGATGCGCGCGTACCCGAAATCCGTGAACGAGTGAAAGCGGACGTAATTGTACGCCAGCGTCGACACACCAAGTATGAAAGGGAACACACAGAAGAGTGCGACGCGGCGGACGGACGACGCCGAGACGCGGTGAAAGCTCGCTACTCTGGTCATTCGTTTCTCCCCGTGTCCGCGACCCCGGGTCTCCGCTTCCTTCCCGGCGTGTCTACGACTTAGCAGAAACATAAATATCGGAGCGCTGAGTAGGACCTCGGTTCGATTCCCAAATGCGAGCGCGAAGAATAGTCCGGCAATCAGCGGACGGCGATCGTAGACTGTGAAGTAGATCGCGCCGAGTTCCCCTACCATCGCAAACCCCAGCGCGAGCTGCCACGCACCGGCCATCGTCAGATTCGTCCACATCCACGTCCCAAAGAGCATGCCGAGCGTCATCACGATGATCCGCGTGCGATCGAGGTCATACCGGCGGCCGATCAAGAAGAGGAGCCAGCAGATCACACCACCCAACAAAGCTGCAATTAGTGCCCCCGGCATTTCGGTAATCAACCCGATCACCTTTAGCAAAGCGAACGGCATCATCGACACTACGCTGCCGAGCGGAAAGACGGAATAGTAAAAGCCTTCGAACGGGACGAACTCGTTCAGCCACGTAGGCTGCGGCTCAGTGAACGCGATCCGGCCGCCGAGCATGTTCGCAGCGACGCGAAACGTGTAGTCGTAATAATTCTGTGGTTTGGGATTGGAAAAGTAGTAAGCGGCGGCCGTTCCCAGGGCGAGGACCGTAAAGAGTCTGTTGGCGTTTTTGGCCGGGTGCGATGAGACGCTTTCGTTTTTCGACATTACGAAACAGTCTCAGATCAAACCCGATCG
>DASUSJ010000156.1:0-23462 GCA_036375155.1 Pyrinomonadaceae bacterium | reverse complement strand
GTATTTCATCGCAACCGCCTCGCGCTCTTCCTCAAGCGCAACACGTAGATCCTCGGCTTGTTTCGTTTCGTCCTGCAGCTTTCGGAGATAGGCCTCGGCTTCCTGTGCGGAGATATCCAGATTCCCCCGGGCCTCTTCGATCACTTCCGGTAGAATCCCAAACCGTCGGGCGATCTCGATACCGGATGACGCGCCGGCCAAACCCAGCAGCAGCCGATACGTTGGCTGCAGAGTCTTTTCGTCGAATTCCACAGACGCGTTGATCACGTTCTCATCGTTAGCCGCATAGATCTTCAACCCGCGGTAATGCGTCGAGGCGATGACCTGTGCATTACACTTACGGCGAAAGTGATCGACGATCGCGACTCCGAGCGCCGAGCCTTCGTCCGGGTCGGTTCCGGTACCCGCTTCATCCAGCAGAACGAGCGACGGAGCGCGACACTCGCGCATCATCGACGCAATGTTCGACATGTGCGACGAGAACGTCGAGAGATTGGCCGCGAGCGATTGATGATCACCGATATCCGCGAGGACCGAAGCGTAGAAGGGAACCCGCGCTTGGGACGCCGGGACCGGTAGACCGGAGATGGCCATCAGACTGAGCAAGCCTGCAGTCTTTAGGACCACAGTCTTACCACCAGCATTTGCACCTGAGATGATCATCACCGAACGCTCGCGGGTTAAGGTGAATGAGCTTGGAACGATCTCATTCGATCGCGGTTCGTCGATAGTGGATTGCGGATTTTGCGCGACCTTCTTGTTTCGTGTCGTTTCGTGTCGTTTCGTGGTTTCAGCTCTTGGTGGGTTCGTCGAGTCTTCCGGGCCAAGGGGAAACCCGGTCGCTACCGCTCCCGGTTCTGACAACGCGTCCGCTAACGCGGACGGTACTGATCTGACGCGACCAACCACCGGAAGCGGTACTGACTGCTGACGCAGTGATTCTTCGAGCAGAGGATGCCGAGCATCAACGAGTTCAAGCGTCTCATCATCGGGTATCTCCGGAACCACAGCTTTGAACTTCCGCGAGAACTCGACCTTCGCTTTTATGAAGTCCAGTTCGCCGACCGCTTCAACCGCCGCCTCTACCGCCGGGAGCTGCTCACGAAGCTGCTCGGTCAGTTCGAAGAGGATCTTCGCGATCTCACGCTCCTCTTTACCCTTCAGGTTCTGAAGCTCATTGTTCGCCTCGATCGCTTCCAGCGGTTCGACAAATACGGTCGCGCCGCTCGATGAAAAACCATGTGCGACACCGCCGACCTTTCCACGAAAGTCGGCCTTTACAGGAATGACAAACCGGTCGTTTCGTACGGTCACTATCTCGTCCTGTATCGCATCGCCGGAGTTTCGGATCACAGCTTCAAGCGATTTCGTCAGACGGGACCTCTGGTTGCTGATCTCGCGCCGGAGACGGGCGAGTTCCGGTGACGCACTATCATCGACCTCACCGCCCGGCAAAAGTTTCTTGCTGATGCGGTCGATCGCCGCGAGAAGCGTGGGCGGTATCGACTCGACGATCCTCCAGAGCGTCGGTGCGAATTCTTTCTCGGGCTGGATCGACGAACGCGCGAACAAAGCCTGATTGCAGACCCGCGAGATCTCGAGAAGGAGCGTCGGCTCGAGCGTCGCGTTCCGGATCTTCAGGATCGCGACGGAGTCGGACGGATCCTGCAGCCCGCTGAACGACCAAGTCACCTGTTTCTCTTCATTCAGGAGGATGGTTTCTGAGATCGCGGAAAGCGACCAATCTAGTTCACTCCGGTTCTGCAACGGTCGCAGATATGCGAAACGTGCTTCGCCCATCGGCGTCTGGGCGTTCCGGGCGACGAGCTCGAGGAGCTTTGAATATTCAAGTGTATCGAGAGAAAAACTCATATGTTCTCTTTGCGATCGTTGCAACTTTGCGTGAAAGCTGTTTCACGCAAAGTTCGCAAAGACCGCAAGGGAAGGTCTCATGTCAGGAATCTCGCTCTGACCTCCGGCGACGGCAGCATGCATTCATCCTTTCGTCCGAAAAACCGATATCGGTACTTCGCAAACAAGCGGTACAAGTAATCACGGACCGGCGCCGGGATCACGATCAGCACGTAAAACCAAGACCATGGCGCGCCAAGCCGTCGAGCGATCCGCAGTGCCGCAGTCGAATGTGTGTAAGCCTTGCCATCCTCGATTAGGATCACCGAGTCGATCGGAATCAGGTCGTCCCCGGCGGCATTTTTCGCCGCAGTCTCCGATCGAAGTCCATATTCCGCAGCGAGCTTAAGCCCAGCCTCAGATTGCAGCGGGGCGAACTTGAAATAACCTTCGCGGTCATGATCGATCACAAAATTCACCGATGCGTCGCAGAAATTGCATACTCCATCGAACAAGACCACGGCTCCCATATCACGAGTTTAGCGAAGTTCGGCTTTAAGTCCCTAGTCCCATGGAGTCCCTAGTCCCAGAAGTCTCTAGTCCCTGAGTCCCAGCAGTCTCTAGTCCCAGCAGTCTCTAGTCGCAGAACTCCGTGTCCGACAAATCCTCCTCCACGGCTTAGAGGGACCAGGACCTTCGGGGACTACTGGGACTAGGGACTACTGGGACTAGGGACTCCATGGGACTAGGGACTTCTGGGACTAGGGACTCTGGGACTAGGGACTCATGGGACTAGGGACTTCTGGGACTGGGGACTTATACAATAGCTTGGCATTTCCGAAACTTTTCGATTATTCTCTCCGTAACCAAAAATCAGGTTTACACTCCGTTTTTTTAAATTATGAAACTGAAGATTGTTTTGTTCGCTCTTGCAGCGATCGGTGTATCGGCTACGTTTGCCGACGCCCAGTCTTATGCGATCACGAACGCTCGAATCGTAACCGTTTCGGGTCCTACGATCGAAAAAGGAACAGTCGTCGTGCGTGACGGTCTGATCGCGGCCGTTGGTGCGGATGCCAAGGCTCCAGCTGATGCTCAGGTTTTTGATGGTACCGGCCTGACGGTTTATCCGGGATTTTTCGACACCGTGACAAACGTCGGTATGCAGGCACCTCAACGGCCAACTACTGGTGGGCCTGGGGGCGGCGGTGGTGCAGCCGCGGCCACCGTCCAGCAGCAGGCAAACGCACAAACAAATTCGAACTACCCGGCGGGACTCCGACCCGAAACATTCGCGGCCGATGAACTCCGTGGCGGTGATGCACAGTTCGAAACGAACCGGAACGCTGGATTTACGACCGTCGTTACAGTGGGGCGCACCGGTATTTTCAATGGCCAGTCGGCGATCATAAATCTTGCAGGCGAGACGGTTTCGGGAATGATCGTGAAGGCGCCGTTCGCTGAGCACGTATCGTTCTCGACGATCCCGGGACAGTATCCGGGCTCGCTGATGGGAACGTTTTCCGCCATGCGTCAGATGTTCCTCGATGCCCGTCGATTGCAAGAGCTGCAAAAGATGTATGCGGCGAATCCGCGCGGCATGAAGCGGCCCGGCGTCGATCATTCCCTTCAGGCACTGTTTCCGATCCTCAACCGGGAGATGCCTATCGTTTTCAACGCGAACCGCGAGATCGAGATCGTGCGTGCCCTCGACTTCGCAAAAGAATTCAATCTCAAGGCCGTCATTGCGGGCGGTCAGGAATCGTGGAAGGTGGCTGACCGCTTGAAGGCGCAGGATGTTCCCGTTCTTCTGTCTCTTAATTTCCCGAAACGTACCGCCGCCGCATCCGCCGAAGCCGATCCGGAAAGTATGGACCTGCTCCGCTTCCGGGCTGAGACCCCGAAGGCGGCAGGAAGGCTGCAGCAGGCGGGAGTGAAGTTCGCATTTCAGTCGGGAGGAGCGACGTCGCTCGCTGACTTTTTCTCGAACGCAGGAAAAGCTGTCGAGGGAGGTCTGGCACGCGATGCAGCGATCCGATCAATGACACTCGGGTCCGCCGAGATCTTGGGTGTCGGCGACAGGCTGGGCTCCATCGAGACGGGAAAGATCGGAAACCTAACGGTCGTGCGCGGTGATCTGTTCGGCAGGGACCGTGCAGTTACGCACGTCTTTATCGACGGTCGCCCCTTCGAGCAAAAACCTCCTGCGGCAAGACCAGCCGGGCCGGGCGGTCGTCCGCCGGCCGGTGGACCGGCTCCTTCGGCCCTGGCTCAAGTGGGTGGAAATTATTCGATCACGATCGAGGTTCCCGGACAGCAGTTGACCGGCACCCTCGCACTGACACAGCAGGGAGCGGTCGTGAGCGGCTCGATGCAGACGCAACTTGGAACGTCCCCGGTCAAGGACGGAAAGGTCACCGCCGAGGGTTTCAGTTTCTCCGCGACCGTCGAGTTCAGCGGCTCGCAGATCGACATCCTTGTAAAGGGAACGGTGACGGGTAATGAGATTCGCGGAACTATCGATTCGCCGCAGGGCACTGTGCCCTTTACGGGAACGAGAAATCCGTGATCAATTGCCGCAGAGCGGCATCTGAATTTAGCCCTGGGCTTCAGCCCACGGCTATCAACAAACAGTATTTCGTCGCTTAGCGACGATCGAATATTTCAGGCGTCGCCGACGGGGGACGGCCCTTCTATCCATTTACTGCCGTGGGTTGAAACTCACCGCAAAATTCAGGCGATCGCTACGCGATCTGCAAGAGAGTCTGACTATGAAGAAAATCTACTTTGCGTTGCTGGTCACTATGCTGTTCGTTGGTCAGCTAGTCGGCCAGACGCGCAACGAGGTCCTTATCAAGAACGCCACGGTTCTGACCGCCGCCCGCGGAACTCTGGAGGGTACGGATATCCTCATCCGCGACGGTAAGATCTCGCGGATCGGCAAAAACCTGACGGCCGGCGGCGGTGCTAGAACGATCGACGCGACCGGTAAATTCGTCACGCCCGGTATCATTGACGCTCATTCGCACGCGATGATGGACGCGATCAACGAAGGTTCGCTATCCGTCACTTCGATGACCCGCATACGCGACGTTTTGAATCCGACCGACATCTCGATCTACCGTGCGCTTGCCGGCGGCGTTACTGCTGCTAATCTTTTGCACGGTTCTGCGAATGCGATCGGCGGACAGAATTCAACGGTCAAATTCAAATTCGGGAAACCGATCGAGGAGTACGTCATCGCGGATGCACCGCCGGGAATCAAGTTTGCGATGGGTGAGAATCCAAAGCGGTCGAGCCAGGTGCAGCTTCAACCGGGCCAGGCGTTCCGCTACCCGCGGACTCGAATGGGAACGCTCGAAGTGATGCGAGACGCGTTCGTGCGTGCACGCGATTACAAACAGGCGTGGGAAGATTTTCGGGCCAAGAAAACGTCCATCCCGCCGCGGCGGGACACCGAGCTTGAGCCGATCGTGGAGATCCTGGAAGGCAAGCGGCTCGTTCATGCACACGGCTACCGATCGGATGAGCACTTGAACCTGCTTATGCTTGCGGATGAGTTTGGGTTCCGCGTTGCGACGCTGCAGCACGGCCTCGAGGCGTACAAGATCGCACCCGAGATCGCCCGGCGGGGAACGGGCGTCTCGATCTTTGCCGACAGTTGGAGCTATAAACTCGAAGCATACGATTCCATCCCCTACAACGCATACATCCTTTGGAAGAACGGGGTGCTCGTGTCCATCAATTCCGATTCCGATGAACGGATTCGCCGTCTGAATCTCGATGCGGCGAAAATGATGAAGTACGGCGGAGTGCCTGAAGAGGACGCGCTCAAGATGATCACGCTGAATCCTGCGAAGCAACTCGGCATTGACAAACGAACCGGCTCAATAGAGCAGGGAAAGGATGCCGACATTGCGATCTGGAACGCGCATCCTTTCAGTGTCTATTCACGAGTCGATATGACGCTGATCGAAGGTGATGTCTATTTCGATCGCGCCTTGGATATTCAAAAACGTGCGGAGATCGCGAGAGAGCGAGAAGCACTAGAAAAACTGGAGATGAACAGGGCCCCTGCCGCCGGCGGAACACCGCCGCGGGTCCCGGCGGAGAGACGACTCGAAGACAGGGACGAGGCTGATATTCAACGGCTTGAGGGGGACAACCGATGAGATTTTCGATGTTGGAGTTTCGATCTGCAATTTTCATCGCCGTGACGCAGAGACGCCGAGACAGAAATGGTTCTCGTGTCAGCGGCTTGCTTTCGGTTGTTTTCTCTACCTCTCTGTGTCTCGGCGGTTTACTTTCCGCCGCCGCTCAGAATGATGGCTCGCAGCAGAACAAGACCGGCCGCGCGGGAACCTTCGCGATAACGAACGCCCGTATAGTCCCGGTTAACGGAGCCGTCATCGAGAACGGAACCGTGATCATCCGGGACGGAAAGATCGCCGCCGTGGGCGCCGACGTCGCGATTCCCGGGAATGCAGAGAAGATAGACGGCAAAGGCCTTTCCGTTTACCCGGGCCTGATCGATGCCGGAACGAATCTCGGCCTTGCAGAGATACCGCTCGGGGCAAATGCCACAATGGACGTAAACGAGCTCGGGGCTATGAACGCAAACGCAAAAGCAATCACGGCAGTCAATCCGCACTCGTCCCACGTCAACGTAACGCGTGTCAACGGGATAACGACGGTTCAAACCGCACCCGGCGGCGGAATGATCGCCGGCCAGGCGGCGTTGATCAATCTGAACGGTTCAACGCAGAGCGATATGACCGTCGTGCCGACCTCCGGCCTTGTGATCAACTTTCCGAGGATTGCCACGTTCGGTGGATTCAATCCGCAAACGGGACCGCAGACTCTCGACTTTAGTGAGGCCATCAAACGTAGGGATACGCAGCTCGACGAGCTGAAAAAGATCTTTACGAATGCCGAGAATTACGCGCGGGCCAAAGAGGCTCATGCGAAAGACAAGGCGTTGCCGAACCCGGCAACGGATCTCAAGCTCGAGGCGATGGTGCCGTACGTTCGCGGTCAGCGGCCAATCATTTTCACAGTCGAACGCGAGCGTGACATCCGTGCGGTCATCAAGTTCGTAAACGAGATGAAGGTCAAAGGTGTTATTGCCGGCGGTCAGGAAGCGTGGAAAGCCGCAGATGATTTGAAGAAGAGCAATATCGCCGTCATCTACACGAATATTTACAATCTGCCGGTGCGGGACGACGATGCCTATGACTACCTTTTCGAAGCCCCTGCCAAAATGCAGCAGGCGGGTGTGAAGTTCGCTATCGGAACCGGAGACCAGGGCGCGGAGGTTCGCGATCTACCCTATCACGCAGGTCTCGCGGGAGCCTTCGGTTTGCCGAAGGAGGAGGCCCTGAAGTCAGTTACTCTCTATCCGGCACAGATCCTTGGTGTGGACGACCGGCTCGGTTCAATTGAGGTTGGAAAGATCGCCAACGTGGTCGTCACCGACGGTGATATCCTCGAGCCCCGAACAAACATAAAATATCTGTTCATCGACGGACGACTCCTGCCGCTGACGAGCCGTCATACCGAGCTCTTCGAGAGCTTCAAGGACAGAAAAGAGAGTCAACGTCCAATCCCTTAGTTGTATTCGAACCGCCGGACAGCTAACGAGGCCGTTTCAAAAGGCGGCCTCTTACTGCGCTCTACTTTGCCGCAGCCTCATCTGTTTTTACTGCCATCCACTCTTCACCCACGCAAATATTTCTTGCTTGTGCGTCACAGGTCTACCGGACACGGTTTAGCCAGGAGCAGGAGTTTTATTTGGGAGTAATACCATGCGCAAACACATTATCTTCGAGCTTCGATTTATTCTTTTTTCGATCATCACCATCACCGCCGCAACCGTCTCGATCTCGGCGCAGCCCACCGCGATCGGTCCGTCGGCGAATACGACGCAGGCCGGCGAGCTGTCATATTTCACTCTTAAGGTCGGGGTTCGGGCCAAGACCCTGGACATTGTTAACGAGGTTAACCGTCAACTTGCGGCAGGTGGTCATTCGGCACGCGTAGAGTTGAACGATCTCAAAGGCTTCAAGCCGCGGCGCCAAGATACGGTGTTTCAGAATCGTCCTAACAGTACGATCGTGAGGACTCCATTTATCGTGCGCCTGAAAGTAAAAATTCCCGTTGTCGCTGACAGGTATGTCAGCATTCCGCTCGACCTCGACACGGCGTGCGACGGTTGGCATACCGGCAACGGTAGGATCTCAGTCCGCGTACAGCCGGGGCCGCCGAGCTTCGAGGGCGGTTCGATAATCGAAGATATCTTGCAGGTGCGCAATTTTATCGACGCGCAGGTAAGGAACAACTTCCCGCAACTCACAGGCAGTACAGCTCCGTTGATACTGGCTGATCCGCGGTGTAGAAACATTGGGGTAACGGATTTCGGAACAGCGAGCATAGAGGATGACGCGATCCATTTCGACCGACCGGTGAGGCGACCGATAATCACTACGGTTGTAGCGAACCTTCGTCCATCGATCGAGATCAGGTTCGAGCGGTTGAAAAGACTTCGTGCAAGAGATCTTCAGGGGCGGGTCGTTTATCAGGATTCCGAGCAGATCGCGCTCAACGCCTTTGCAAATTACGACCAGCGTCAAAAGCTGCTAACAATGAGAGAAGGCGACGACGTCGAATTGAACCTTTCGCCCGTGATTCTCAACGCGGGGTTATACGAAAAGTTGGTAGTTCTCGGAAGCGTCGAGCAGCCGCCAAACAATGACAAAGATTCGGCATTCCGGACCAGTCTGCGGACCCAAAACTTTCAGCCGGGAACGTATGTGCTGCAGATTCCCAAGTATTACGTCCGGCCGGCGGACAGTATCAATCCGCGTCCTAGCTTTATCAAAGTTAACGCGTATGAGCTTACCTACACTGTTAGGTATGTCGATCCCGCCATCATTCGGTGAATGTGAGGGATGATTGGTGAATGGTGACTGATTGACCGAATGTTGATCCACCATTCACCGTTTGGAATAGGAACCCTAGACTATGATTCTGCCTCGCCCGTACCACCAAATCAGTCGAAAGTTCCTCGAAACCCCCGGTCTCGTGCAAACACGATCGCCTGCGCGCGAGACCAGACCCCGAGTTTGTCGAAAAGATGTGATACGTGGTTGCGGACCGTCTTCTCGCTGATCGAGAGGTGGTCAGCAATCTCACTATTGCCGCGTCCCTCGGTTATTAGCCCTAGTATTTCGCGCTCGCGCCTTGAAAGCGCGGCAAATGCCGGATCCTCGCCTCCGATCATAGCTCGATGCCCTGTAAACTCCAGTACTTCAGCCTGGAAGCGCGACCACGCGGGCTCGGTTTCAAGAAGAACATGGTTTCTGGAGTCTAACTCGACAAACTCAGCGTTCGGGATTCCAGCCGCGAGGACGTGTCCTTCCGAAAGGGGAACGACGTCGTCGTCTCGCGAATGCATCACCAGGGTCGGCGTCTTCACTTCTGACAGAAGGTCGGTAATGTCGATCTCGGCGCGTAGTTCAAGCAGCCGGGCAGCAATCTCCGGCGTAGTCGTGCGGCGGCAGATCTCATTGAACCAGCCGACCTGTTCGTCAGTACCTCCGGGAATAAAACGGGATGTGAATACTTGTCTGAACGCTGGATTCTCGCTGCCCCAGCCGTGGCGTACCAGGTCTATCATCGCCCGGTACATTCGTTCGCGATCCGGATCGTTTCGACGAAACGGGCCGCGTGCGTAGCCACCGTAAAGTATCAGGTGCGAAACTCGTTGCGGATGACGCGTAACGTATCCCAAACACGCCGCAGCTCCCTGGGAGATACCAAGAAGCGTGAACGGCTCTTTCGGATCGGCCGCATCGATGACGCGTTCCAGGTCCTTGATCCAGGTATCAAGCGAAAGATCGCCGACCGTCCAGTCTGTCATCCCGCAGCCGCGCTCGTCGTAGCGGATGTATCGGAAATGTTCACCGAAAAAGCGGATCCAGTGGCGCCAAACAGGACTCTCAAGTTCATAGTCCAGGTGGGTCATCCAGTTAGCCGCCTTGATCAGCACCGGACCGGCTCCAGTTTCGGCCCACGCGAGCTTAAGACCGTCCTCGGTTCGCACATATCGGATTCGTTGCTGAGGCTTCTTCATCCTTGTCCCAAGCGTTATGAAATCGGGGCTATTGTCCTAAGATATCGCTCGCAGAATACCAAAACCGGGACAAAACACCCATAGTTTCCCCTTCGTTAATGTCGCACTCTGTATACAAACACGGAGGGCGTCATCATGAAGATTCTAGCGATACTCCTTTTAACCGTCGGACTCCTTGCCAGCTCACTCATCATCCTACTCGGCGGCCGTGCGACCGCCTCCGTTGACGCTGCTGCGCGTCGAGATGAGCACGAACGATTTCTTTATGTCGCGACGATCGCCCAAAGCGAGTCCGATCCCGACTTTGTTACGATCGTCGGCGCCGATCCTCGCAAGGACGATTTCGGCCAGATCGTAAGCCGGATCGACATGCCGAACGTCGGCGATGAGCTCCACCACTTTGGATATTCATACGATCAGAATCGGCTGATCGTACCGGGTCTGTTCTCGAACCGAATCCACCTATTCAGGATAAACGGTGACGGAAAGAGTATGAAGCTTCAGGCCGTCAATGAAGAGTTGGTTGCGAATAGCGGCTACATTTTGCCGGCGCACAACTTCGACTGCAGCGCGTGGGTCAGCTTACTAACGTGCAAAAGAAAAATACGACTGGGTCCGCAGGCCCACATATGATGCTTTTCGATGCCGGTGTCGCGATAGAGCCGGGCGAGCATTGACGTAAACGACACGTCACGGAGATTTCAGTTATGAACAAATCCATCGTTCTAGGCTTCGGTGTAGTGAGTTATCTCATTTTCCTGTTCACGTTTTTATATGCCATCGGCTTCGTCGGTAATTTCGTCGTACCAAAGTCGATCGACTCTGGCGTCGAAGGTTCGTGGATCAATTCGCTTTTTATTAATCTTGGGCTACTGACTCTGTTCGCTGTGCAGCACAGCGTAATGGCTCGCCCGGGATTCAAGCGCCGATGGACGCAGATCGTTCCACAGCCGATCGAGCGAAGTATCTTCGTTCTATTGGCGAGCCTTGTCCTGTTGCTTCTCTTCTGGCAGTGGCGGCCGATGACGGGTGTCGTCTGGAGTGTCGAAAATACTTCGGGCCGTATCGCCTTGATCACGTTGTTCGCCGCCGGGTGGCTGATTGTGTTGCTCAGTACATTCATGATCAACCACTTCGACCTCTTTGGGTTAAGGCAGGTATACCTTCACGCTCGGGGAATAGAAACGGGCGAACTTAAGTTCACGACGAGGGCATTCTACAACTTCGTCCGGCATCCGATCATGCTCGGGTTCATAATCGCTTTTTGGGCGACACCGCGGATGACGACAGGACATCTCCTTTTCGCAGCTGTGACAACCCTATACATCGTCGTCGCGATCCAGTTCGAGGAGCGCGATCTTGTTAATGCTCACGGTGAGACGTACGAAACATATAAGCGGGATGTCGGAATGCTTGTGCCAGTTCCAAGAAAGAGCTGATATGTGATGCGAGCTGTGGTCACCGAACTACTAGCTTTTCCGTAACGATTTGGGCAGGGATCCGGTCTTCCGGTCGCTGCTCTTAATCCTTGTGACTTTAGCCCTCCAACACTGTATAATCCCCACGACCCTGAAACTTCTCAGCGGCTCTGTTTATCCCAAGGCAAAACCCCACCGTTTTACCGTCGAGTTTTTATCCAATCACGGAGGTTACTCACAATGTCACATACCCAGCATCTCTCGGGCGCAACGCGCATAAAGCTCGCTGTTGTATTGTTATTCCTTCTCGTCTCCGCGTGGTTCGGGTCAAAAAGTCTGGCCCAATTGATCGACCGAACCAAGAATCCAAATACGATTAACGCCGGGATCGCAAAATCTCTTACTCAGCAGATCGGTGCCGGGCGCGGCGACATGCTGACACCCGAGTCCTCGATGTTCATCATTAAACGCGATCCATTTCGCTCGATCAGGCGCGGTCGACAGCTCTTTCAGCGTAAATTCCTACGCACCCAGGGAATGGGTCCCATCGCTGATGACCTAGTCCTCGGCGGGAATATCGAAACCGCCCTGCGGATCGGCGCCGGCTTGTCAGACAGTTGTGCAAGCTGCCATGGGCGACCTCGCGGCTCGGCAGGATTTGGAGGAGATGTTGTGACTCGACCGGAAAGTCGCGATGCACCCCATCTTTTCGGCCTCGGTCTCAAGGAGATGCTGGCGGATGAGATCACGACCGACCTTCGGTCGATACGAGCTGCAGCGATCGCCCAGGCGCAGCAGACAAACAACAACGTCTCACGACAATTGCGAAGCAAGGGGATCGAGTATGGCCGAATTACAGCGCGACCGGACGGTTCGGTTGATACGTCCGACGTGAAGGGAGTGGACGCGGACCTTCGCGTGAAGCCGTTTTTCCATCACGGCGGAACGATTTCGATACGTGAGTTTGTCGTAGGCGCATTCAACGATGAGATGGGGCTGCAGGCGGTCGATCCGGACCTAATGCTTGCTCACAGCGGCGGACGAGTCGAAACTCCGTCGGGAATGATATTGGACGGAGCAAAGGATCAGATAAGCGCTCCGTTGGCCACTGGGCCGTCGCACGATGAGGACGCGGACGGCGTTACGAACGAGATTCCTGCGAGCGTTGTCGATCACCTGGAGTTTTATCTGCTGAACTACTTCAAGGCCGGTACACACCAGCAGTCCAGCGGCACTTTGAAGGGTCTTCAGACGTTCAAAGAGATCGGGTGCGCGCAATGTCACATTCCTGATCTGAAGATAGATCGGGACCGGCGTGTCGCAGATGTCGAGACCGTTTACGATCCTGTTCGGGGAAACTTTAACAGCCTTTTCGCGACCGCGGCGCCTCTATACTCATCAGTCCCCGACTCGAGCGGGTACGCACCGTGGAAGCGTCCGAACGGAGGTTCCTTTCTCGTAAAGAACATTTTCACCGACCTCAAGCGTCACGACCTGGGTCCAAACTTTCGCGAGCGGAATTATGACGGGAGTTATCAAACCCAGTTTCTCACGACACCGCTGTGGGGAGTTGGGTCGACCGGCCCGTACGGGCACGATGGCCGCAGCATGCATTTGAGAGACGTGATTCTTCGTCACGGCGGGGAGGCACAACCCGCGAGGGATAACTTCTGGACGCTTAACCAGAACCGGCAGCAAGAGCTAATCGAATTCTTAAATTCGCTCGTTCTGTTCCCGCCGGACGATACAGCGTCGAATCTGGATCCGGGGGATCGCAATCATATCCAATTCCCGCAGTACGGACAGGGAAGCATCAAGCTCGGCGTCTTGTTCAACGATCCCGGCGATCCCGAATAAGTTTTGGCCTCAGGCTTTTTGCGGTATCTCGTCGCCTTCGGCGAAGAATTCAAGCGACGCCGAATTTAGACAGTATCGCTGGCCGGTCGGCGGCGGGCCGTCGGGGAATACATGTCCCTGATGTCCGCCGCATCGAGCGCAACGGATCTCGACGCGCCGCATACCATAGCTGTTGTCGCCGATCTCAACAAGATGATCTTTGTCGAACGGCGTATAGAAAGACGGCCAGCCAGTTCCGGAATCGAACTTGTGCTTAGAGGCAAACAGCGGAAGGCCGCACAGCCGGCACGCGTAGGTTCCATCCAGTTTGTTATCCAGCAAGGTCCCGCAGAACGGCGCCTCCGTCCCGTGATCTAGTAGAACGCGATATTCCTCTTCGTTCAGATCGCTTGCCAAACGCTTACGCGTTTCGTCAGAGATCGGCGTTATATCGTATCCCGATTCGGAAAGATGTTTCTTTTCTTCTAGCATCTTTGTATTTGATAGTCCGTAATTTGTCCCTTGGCCCTGGAGTCCTTATTGCTTAGTCCTTAGTCCTTAATCCTTAATCCTTGGTAATTCGTCACTCGTTGATCGTTGTTCGCCCGGCGTTGTTAGTGTGGGTTCGTCGTCGTTCGCAAACGAGCTGTCAACTGTCACCTGTCCACAGTCAACTATCAACTGCCAACTATCAACTATCAACTCCCGTCAGTCTGTCTACCTTCTTCTCAAGTCCCCGAAGCCGCTGCACTATTTCGCCAAGTTTCCGGTAAGCGGCCGTCGCACGGAGCCAATCCTTGTTGTCGAATCCCGGAATGCCGGAGATCACTTTGCCGGGTTCGATGTCGTGACTCGTTGCGGACTTAGCCGTCAGCACCGCGTCGTCCCCGACTTTCAAATGTCCGGCGATCCCGACCTGTCCCGCCAATATCACGCGCTTGCCGATCACGGAGCTTCCGGCAAGCCCGGTCTGTGAGCAGATCAACGCATCCTCGTCGACCGTACACGAGTGACCGATCTGAACAAGATTATCGATCTTCGCACCGCGCTTAATGCGTGTCTCGCCGACCGAAGCACAATCGATCGCTGTATTGGCGCCGACCTCGACGTCGTCTTCCAATATAACGCGCCCAACCTGAGGAATCTTCAACCAGCGTTTTTTCTCGTCTTTCGCGTAGCCGAAGCCGTCCGAGCCGATCGTCGTGTTGTTGTGGATTATGCAGTTCGCGCCGATCTCGCAGTTCTCGCGGACAGAGACCCCAGAATGTATGACCGAGCCGCGGCCGATCAACACTCCCTCATACAGGGTCGCGTTTGCATGGATCTGCACGCCGTCCGCGATCCGGCAGCGTTTTCCGATCACGACGTTGGGGCCGATCTCACAGTTTTCAGAAATCTCCGCCGTCTCGTCGATGACCGCCGTTGGATGGGTCGAGGCCACTATCGGCGTGGGTGTGTGAAACAGCCGAAGTGCCCGTGTGTATGCAAGGTACGCGTCCTTGGATCGAAGGACAGCGATGTCGTTGCGTCCAACTTCGACACCGTCGTTCAGGAATATGGCGCTGGCTTTCGTGTCCCGGATCTGTGGAGTATATTTCGGATTCGCCAGAAAGGTTATATCGCCGGTTTGCGCGATATCGAGACCGGCTGCGGCGGCGATCTCCAGGTCTGGATCGCCGCTCTCGATCGTCGAATTTGTCGATTCTGCGAGTGTGGAAAGTTTCATATCAAATTCCTTGAAATATTATTGTCCGATATGCAACACTATTCCAGCAACGAATTCACCCAGGCAGTAGCCGGCCCAATCTCAAATAGCCCACTCTCTCGGATTCAACGCATTAATAAAAACACCCAGGAGTACACATGAACGACAAAGCCTTTGGCCAGCCCTCAAAGAAGACTATGGACGAATATCTCACTTCAGAACGTCACGGCTCGGTTCGCCACGAATATGTCGATGGCAGGGTAATAGCTCGAGCCGGCGCAAATCGATGGCATAACATTCTCGTCTCGAACACCGCCGTCGCACTCGGAAGCCGCATGCACGGGCATAAAGCCGAGATCTATATCAGCAACATGAAGGTCAAGCTGAAGAACAGCTTTGTTTGCTATCCCGATGTAGTGATCGTTGCGGGCGAACCCGCATTTGCTGACCAGAATTCCGCCGATCTTCTGTTAAACCCCACCGCTATCGTGGAGATCTTTTCAAACCAGACCAATTCGTCCGACAAGACCGCCAAGCTGGAAAGCTATCTTGCTATGGACAGCATCAAGGAATTTGTACTGCTAAAGGAAGAAGAAATGCGTGTTGAGCATTACGCTCGTCAGAATGCGAAGCAGTGGATCTATAGGATCTACAACGAGCGCGATGACGTCATCTCGTTCGAATCGATAAACTGCAAGGTGTCGCTCTCCGAGATCTACGCTCAAGTGAAGACAAAAGGGACCGAGTTGAGCTCGAAAGCAGTCAACTGATCGGACGGCTCAGGGCTTGATTCTCTACATCAAATTGATGGGGTCGATATCGGTATAAACATGCCGCATGTCGGCCCCGCTTTGTTCTGCGAGGTGGAGGCCGATCTCCAGGGTTTCGCGCAGAGCCTTGCGGCTCGTGGACTTCACGAGGATCTGCATTCGATATTCGCCCTTGAGCCGGGCTATCGACGCGGGCGCCACGCCCAGGACCCGACATGATTTATCCTTGTTCGCCGCATCGAAAGAGGTCTTCACCATATTTGCGATGCGGTCGGCGGTCACGTAATCGGCGTGCTTCACGAGAATGGAAGCCAGCACTACGAATGGCGGATAGCTGAGCTGCGAACGAAATCTTATTTCTTCATTAAAGAAGCCTTCATAATCCTGTTCGCAGGCGTAACGCAACGCGTAATGTTCCGGGTAATAGGTTTGGATCAGGACTCGACCTGGCAAATTGCCTCGCCCGGCCCGCCCCGCCACTTGTGTGAGAAGCTGAAAGGTTCGCTCCGCAGATCTAAAGTCCGGCAGGCCCAGCCCGATATCAACGGAGATAACACCCACCAGCGTCACGTTGTGAAAGTCATGTCCCTTGGCGAGCATCTGTGTACCGACAAGCATGTCGATCTCGCCTGCGTCGAAGGCCAGCAGCGTCTTATCGATCTGCCCGCGTCTTGTCATCGTGTCGCGGTCGATGCGAAAAATAGTCAGCTCCGGAAATTGCCGCCGTAGAATGTCTTCCACCTGTTCGGTGCCCTGGCCGATGAAGTACAGGTACTCACTTTCACAGAATGGGCATTGCGAAGGCGTGTTGGCCGTGAACCCGCAATAATGACAGATCAGCCGCCCTTCGCGACGATGATACGTAAGCGTGATGTCACAGTTCTTGCATCGAAGTCGCTCGCCGCAAGACCGGCAAAGGACAAATTGCGAAAACCCGCGCCGGTTTAGAAGGATGATCGACTGTTCGCCTTTCGCATGTGTCTCCTCGATCGCTTTCGCGAGTTGCGGCGAGAGAACGACATCCTTACCGGTCTGCCGGAATACTTCCCGCATGTCTATCAGCTCGGCTTTGGCGAGCGGTCGATTGCCAATACGGTTCTGTAATCGCAGGTAATGGTATTTTCCCGATTGAGCATTGTGATAAGACTCGAGCGAGGGCGTCGCTGACCCAAGCACGACTACCGCCCCACTTTGATTTGCTCGCATGACGGCCACGTCCCTGGCGTTGTAAAACGGCGATTCGTGCTGGCGGTATGAGGTGTCATGTTCTTCGTCGACGATCAGCAGGCCGACGTCATCGAGCGGAGCGAACACAGCAGAACGTGTACCGATGACGATCCGTGCATCGCCGCGGCGGATCCTGCGCCATTCGTCAAACCGCTCTCCAGGAGACAGGTTCGAATGCAGGATGGCGACATCTGCCCCGAACATCGAACTCAGACGCCGCGAAAATATCGGCGTCAGCGCGATCTCCGGCACCAGCATCAGCGAGGAACGTCCCATGGTAAGCGCTTTTTGCATCGCCCGCATGTAAACCTCGGTTTTGCCGCTCCCGGTCACACCGTGCAATAGAAATGCGCCGTATCGGCGCTCCGCGAGCGAACGCTCCACCTCGGCTAGAACGAAGGACTGTTCGGCATTGAGGACGATTTCTAATGAGCCGGGAAGCGAGGCGCCAGCAAGCGGATCGCGACGCACTTCCTGAGTAAAGATCTCGACCAGCCCGCGCTTTTCCAATGTGCCGATCGACGAGGCACCGGATCGCGCCCGTTCTAGTAACTCGGTGAACATCATCTCGCCACCGCTCTGCTCCAACGCATCCACGATACGGAGTTGCACCGCGGTCAGCGGCTTGTCAGCGGAGTTCTCATTTTTACGGTTTACCAGCCGAACAGCCTTGCGGCGTTTTGGTTTGACCTTTTCGGCGACGGCTCGTTCCGAGATAGTTACGTGCGATGCGGTCACCAGATCCCGGATCGCTCGGCGTACAGGCGATCGTCCAAATTCCTTTTCCAGATCCCGTCTCGTTATTTCATCGGACGTCGCAAGACGCTTCAGTATCTGCGCGCGAGCGGGCTTTAAATTCACAAGGTGCAGAAGTTGTTCGCGGCCGGCCTCCGTGATGCTGATGACCTGCTCGACCGCCGAGTTGATTCCGGCGGGCAGTGATGCCTTCAGCATCTCTCCCCACGACGCCGCGTAATAATCCGCCGCCCATTTCGTAAGTACTAGGATCTCGTCGTTGATCAGCGGCGAGCGGTCGAGGAGTTCGGCCACATTCCGAACGTCAGCTTCGTCGATCCCAAGATCTGCCCCGAGGGTTTGGTGCAGGGCGACCGCGTAGCCGGTCAACATCCGTTTCCCGAACGGCACCAGTACCCTCGAACCGATCTGTATCGATCCCGCAAGATCAGACGGCAACGCGTAAGTAAAAGTTTGGCGTGGTGGAAGGGGAAGTGCGACCTCGACAAAGCGAAACGAGGCCGCTTGATTGTCGCTGGAGTCTGGCATTTTAGGAACGGATATCGAAATGATAACCTATGGGAACTTTTTCCGAAAATTGCCATCTAATCGGCAGCTGGTAACGTTTATGGACGCATTTTTGGAACCGCAGGAAGAAAAGAAAGGGATCAACAAAGTGCTGATCGTCGGCATGCTGGTCGGTGTCGTGATCCTTGGACTCGGAATTTGGCTGCTTACTTTTCAGCCGTCGATGGAAGATCAGATGGCATCGATCCTTGAAGGATCTTACCGTGAAGGTTCGCCGGCGTTTGCCGAGATCACAAGGGATATCATAATCGAGACCGGCAAGGACACGGTTGAATCCCCTAACGCATTCGGCAGCATCTCGATGTTTATAGCGGGAAAGATCCGGAACAAAGGTGACAAGACGATCAACGGTCTGGAGGTCAATGTGTCGGTCGTCGATACCTTTAACCAGCTGTTAAAGGAGAAACGTTTACTGGTCGTGCCGACAAAGCAGCCGGTCCTTGCGCCGGGTGACACGATCGATGTTCACCTTGAGATCCCCGGATTTAGTCCGAAGGACGACCGGGCCAATATCCGCTGGAAAGTTACCGCGATCCGTGTCGCAAGTTAAGGTTCAGTTCGTTCGACGAAGAGTTCTTCCAGTGACTGCCTGACGGTCTGTACAGATATCAACTTTCCGCCCGCTGTTCGCGCTTCTGCTAGTAACTTTTCAATCTCACTTTCGTTCGCAAGCTCTACAGCAACTCCGTTAGCCTTCGCCGAAACGTGCGCCGCCGGGAATCTTGCTGATATAACGTCTGCCGATACGCCTTTGATGTTTACTTCGTAGATCTGAGCCTCACTGTGGGTCGTAAGCAGGTCATCGAGATTACCCGTCGCGGCGAGGCGGCCGCGGCGTAAGATAGCTACTTCGTCACAAAGTGCTTCGACGTCCGACAGAATGTGGGTCGACATAAAAACGGTCGTGCCCTTTTTTCGAAGCCCGTCTATCAGCTCTCGCACCTCGCGCCGGCCCATTGGATCCAGTCCGCTCATCGGCTCGTCGAAGAACACTATCTCGGGATCGTTTATGAGCGCCTGCGCAAGCCCGACACGCTGAAGCATTCCCTTAGAGAATTTTCGAAGCTGCTTGTTCCAGTCCTTTTCGTCGAGGCCGACGCTTGTTAGCAGGTCAGCAGTTTTTTCTTTGCGTTTCGCCTGACTGTAACCGAATAGTTCACCGAAGTAATTCATCAGCTCCGCGGCAGTGAGGTAATCGTAAAAGTAGGGATTCTCGGGACAGTATCCGATGGTCCGGTGCATCGAGACCTCAGAGATGTCACGCCCGAGAATGCGGGCGTTCCCCGCGGTAGGGAACAACAAACCCATGAGAAGTTTGATGGTCGTCGTTTTTCCGGCGCCGTTTCCGCCCAGAAAGCCGAAGATCTGACCGCCCGCAACCCGGAGCGTCAGATCGTCGAGCGCCCGAACTTTTCGTTTTCGCCAGAATCCGACTTCATAGTCCTTGGTCAGGTTTTCTATCTCGATCACGTTTGTCATAGTTCTATACCGCCGGCACCTTTGATTGCGATGCGTCGATCGTGGCTTCACACTTCCGGCTGTCAAGATAATACGGGACGCCGCTTGGGTCGACGATATTGTTCGACTCATCGATCCTAAGACCTCGGCCGTCGGGTAATTTCTTTCCCGCTATCGACGGCAGGATCTCCGGCCAGCGGCTTATACACCGCCCGTGCTGATCGCGAAAAGCTTTGAGAGCCGGGTTGATAATATCTCGCTCGTCGAGCGAATCGATCTGAAGCAGACGAAGCTCGGCGCTTTGCCGCGATACATCATCTTGCGATTCGTCCGCGATCTGCCTGTACATATCGCGTGCGAGGTTGCGGCTGCCGCCTTCCGTCTTCATTCTGGCGGCCATCATTTTCAGAAACACCGGAGAGTTCGGGATTCGGGAACCCTCAGCATAGACTTCCGATGCCTTTTCGTAATCGCCCAATCTCCAGTAGATGTACCCGAGATACTGATGGAGCCGCCACGCCTCAGGATTATTTGCGATGCCCTTCTCCGTTAACGCGATAGCTTGTTCCGAATCGATCGCCGGCAAGATGGTTGCGCCGTAAAGGTAAGGTGCGAGGAATTTCGGATCGAGGTCCGTCGCATTGTTCAGGTACGGATAGAGAAGCCGCGGATTGAGAGGCGTCAGATCATCGAGATTCAGATTCGATAGACCGACCGACGAGATCTTCTTCCCAAGATATTGGAGAGAGTTCATCCAGTACCAATCCGCCATCAGGCCTTCCGCGCCAAAAGCAAATCCCTTGAGTCGCGCTCCCTGCAACGCAAGATCCTGATCTTCGTAACCTGCAGGCATGGCTGGCCGCACACTCTCGACAAAACGCGTCAATGCAACGGCTGCCAGTAAGCCGATAATTATCAGCCCGGCAGCGATAGCTGTTTTTCCCGTTCGTCGCATCCTTCTTACTTGAAGTTCCGGCGGCTGAAGATGATCACCGTCGCGGCCATCAGAATTACATCGAAAACAACGGCATACATGGCCGCTCCGAGGACCATTGCCGCCGGCGGCACCTCGCCGTGAGCGGCGTTGGTTACGAAAGTGAAGTGCGAGAGGTTCGGCAGCAAGTAATAGACAGCTTCGAAAAAGTAGATCGCGCTGGTCGAGCCGAGATTGGCCGCCAGATCACGCAACGACGAGCTAAAGTGGCCGATGATGAACACAAAGAACGTAAGCAGAGCGGAGAGTGCCGGCGAAGAAAAAGAGGAGAACAGAATTGCGACCGCCGTGAGGATCGTCAGCTCCAGGAAGATCAGGAGGATCGTGCTCCAGATCGTTCCCGCGAGGCCCGTCCCGCCGACGTACAGCAACGCCAGCGAAACGCCTATACCCATGACTACGACGTTTACGGCCAGCGTCAGGCACAATCCAAGATACTTACCGATAATAAATTCGCCCCGGCCCACTGGTTTCGCGAATATGGCGAAAACTGTCCGCTTCTCGATCTCTTTCGATACCAGTCCGACGCCGACAAAGATCGCGATAAACGCACCGAACAACAGCATCGCATTCAGTCCGATGTTGACGATCGTCCGCGCCTCATGCCCATCGGTAAGGTCGCCGAGGAGGATCGCGCAAGCCGTGATAAGCAGTACGAAAAAGACGAGATTATAAAGCACGCGGTCGCGCACGGCTTCACGAAACGTATTCTTCGCAATTGAGATTATTCGATTCAAGAGCGGTAGCTAAAGGATCAACTTTCTAAATGGAAACAACGCCGAGCGGCGCCGCAGGGATATATTAAAACATTTTCCGGCGGTCGTGAAGCGAAAGTATCTCGATCACTCTTCGTCAAGGACCACTTTCACGAAGGAGAACCTCTGCTCTTCCGGATGCCTGATATATCGTTCAGTTACCACGGCATAGATCGAGCTTTCGGGCTTCAGTTCCATGACATGCATGTACGACTCATCCCTGGCGGCCATTTCGGAAAGTGCTTTCGGACCAGAGATGATAACGGCTCTCCACGTGGTGGCAGCTCGCCGGTTTATCTTAATCGCACGGTCAAATGCGATATCTGCTTCCGCTTGCTTACCGTGACTTTCGATAAGGGTTGCGTAGCGCGTTAGGACGAAAGGTGAGCGGGGATACATGTCCGCCGCTAACTTCATCGTTGTCTCTGCGCCGGAAGGGTCACCGGAAAGGGTCTTTGCCGTCGCGAGATACGATAGCTCGGCAGACGACGCGCGGCCGAGTTGAACGGCGGCCTCAAGGTAGGGAACAGCTTCTGCGTAACGCTGGCGGCGAAACAGCCGCATCCCGAAATTATGTCGGGCATCGGGGTTCTCATCGTCGAGCCACATCGCGGTTTCATACAGTTGCCTTGCGTCGTTCATCGCCTGCGTCTGGTTTGCCCGCGTGTTTACGAGGACGCTGGTCACTCGGATCATCGAGTATGTGATCAGGCCGAGGCACGCGATAACGCCGGCGATCGACGCAAAACGGAGCTGCACAGGTGAGAGTAAGACATTGTTCGGTTTGACTTTTATGGGCCGGAATCGGGCTCCGGCTTTTGCCGCGACCGCGAGAACAAAGAAAAAGACGATGCCGTTCTGCATTACTCGGAACGAGTACGAGCTGACGAGCGAGCTCCCGAGAAACATTCCCAGCCCAAGAACGGCAGCCAGGGGATAAAGCGATCCCGACCCGAGATTGCGTAAGGCCCGAACCGCAAACACGCTGATGCCAACAAGGAGCCAGCTGATGATGGCAAGCCCAATGACACCCAACTCCGCCATTATCTGCAGAAGTTCGTTGTGAGCATGTGACGGGATCTGATCCTCGGCGTTGGCAAGGTTGGCGTCATGGGGATTTGCAGCACCGTAAACCTCGCGGTATCTGTTGACCTGCATCCCGAAGTTATCTGCACCGATGCCGGCGATCGGGTTCGCGCGGATCATCTCGCCCGCGACGGACATCATCAGCTTGCGGAAGTTATTGCTGTTAGCCAGGGCCTCTGTCTGTCCGAAGCGACCGACCGCGGACACGTCAGAGTCAGCAGAGAGCACAGAGAAGAGGTTAAGTGGCAGTGGAGCAAGTGCGAGTATGAGTATCAGCACCGCGAATCTTGGTGTGTATCGTCTGTAACGCTTCACGATCATCACTACCGCGAGCATGACGATGACACCAGCTCCGAAAAGCATGTAATTCGCCCGGCCCATGCTACAGAAAACAAGCAGCCACATGAGTGTGACTCCGAGCACTCCGGCAGCGAATTGTTTCCCCCGCATCCGAAGAACGGCGAGCAGTACGATCGGCAGAACTGTAACGATCTGCTCGCCGTACTTCGCAAATCGAACGCCGATCGTCGTGCCTCCGCCGAACCAAAGGTAAGCGCAGAATTCAGAAATGGCGGGAAGCGAGTATAGGATGAGGGTGAAAATGAAGACAGAGAGGAGGGCGGCTAGGTTATGCCCGCGTTCGAGCATTCTCCGGAAGATAACGTAGAAGATCAGATACTCGGTCCAGATCAGGGAGTGATGAATCGCCGACTTCCAGGATTCGGCCCAGAATGCGCTGACGCCGCCCCACAATATGAAGGCGGCGATCGGCAGAATGATCAGCCACCATTCTTCCGCCGGGATCGCAATGACCGTTTGTTTATGTTTCAACCGAAGCGCGAACCAAACCAACGTCGAGAGCAGCACCACAGACGCGGTGGTTTCAACGCGCCACATGTGGATGAAGG
>DASUSJ010000155.1:0-17544 GCA_036375155.1 Pyrinomonadaceae bacterium | reverse complement strand
GCGCTTCAAAACAATGGCGGACCTACCCCGACAGTTGCCCTGATACCCGGTAGCCCGGCGATCGACGGTGGTGACCCGGCAGCTAATCTTTCAACCGACCAACGTGGCGTTCCGCGGCCCGAAGATGGCGACGGTGATGGAAGTGCGATTGGTGACATCGGTGCATTCGAACGCGCCCCGCTCACGGACAACGACGCTCCGTTCGATTTTGACGGGGATGGAAAAACGGATATCGGTATCTTCCGCAGCCCGGTTGGCGAATGGTGGATCAATCGAAGCTCGACGGGCGTTACAATCGCTCTGCAGTTCGGCGCCGCGAGCGATCGCATCGTGCCCGCGGATTACACAGGCGACGGGAAGAACGATATCGCATTCTTCCGGCCTTCTGATGGGAATTGGTTCATTCTTCGAAGCGAAGATGATTCGTTCTATTCATTCCCGTTCGGGACAAGTGGCGACATTCCCGTTCCCGCCGATTATGACAACGACGGCAAGGCTGATCCTGCGGTATTTCGTCCATCGACCGGTGTCTGGTTCATACAGCGATCGAGTGACAACGGAACTACCATCGAGCAGTTCGGTGCGAATGGAGACTTGCCTGTTGCGGCGGATTACGACGGAGACGGGCGTGCGGATCTCGCGATCTTCCGACCGGCTGACGGTACATGGTGGCTGAACCGTTCGACGGCCGGCGTGATCGTCTATCAGTTCGGTGAGTCGTCCGACAAACTTGTACCCGGCGACTACACCGGTGACGGCAGGACGGATGTCGCATTCTGGAGACCGTCGAATGGATTCTGGTTCGTACTTCGGAGTGAGGACTCGAGCTTTTTCTCAGCCCCGTTTGGAACGAATGGCGATATCCCGGCACCGGGAGATTTCGATGGCGATGGAAAGTTTGACCTAACGGTGTTCCGTCCGTCGGAGGCGAACTGGTATTCGCAACGGTCGACCGCGGGAACCCTGATACGGCAATTCGGTGCGGCTGGCGACCGGCCGGTTCCCAATGCATTCATTCCCTAATATGTGGGCGAACTTCGCTCGCGAAGACAAAAGGATAAGTAGTTTTCTATGTCACATGTAATCCCCGCTGTATTGCTTTCACTCTTGATGTCGGTTTTCGCGCACAATTCGTACGGTGCTACGTTCACGGTCACTAATACGAACGACGACCTGCTGCCGGGCAGTTTACGGCATGCGGTCGCCACCGCGAATTCGAACGGACAGGACGATACGATCAACTTCGATCCGGCAGTATTCAATACGCCTCGCGTCATCCTGGTCGGGACGGGCCATTTGACCATCGCCCCGGACAATGCCGACGGAAACCTCCGAACCCTGACGATAAACGGTCCCGGTGCCAATCTGCTGGAACTAAACGGCAACGATCATAACCGGATCTTTTACGTTATTGAGTTTGCCCGCCTGGTCCTCAGCGGCGTGAAACTTTCAGGGGGTAATGGGACGGATGACGGCGGTCCGAACGTGCTTGCCAGCGGCGGCGCTATCCGGGTACTGCCCGGCGGCCCCGTCGGCACGTACAATCTCACGCTCATCAACTCTATAGTGAGCGGCAACAACGCGCTGTTCAATGGCGGGGCAGGAGGAGGTCTCGCCGTCTTCGGCAGTGCCCTCATCATCAACAGCGCTATCTTGAACAATACTGCGGCCGGCTTCGCCGGAGGCATATCGGTATCGGGTGAAATCCGGATGTTCAACTCGACCGTCAGTGGGAACAGTGCTCCCAGCGTTGCCGGCGGGATAGTTGTCAGTTCTGGTCGCCTGCACATGACCAACTGCACTGTCGCAAGGAATATGGGAGGAATCGCGCTAACAGAGTCCCAGTTCAACCTCTATGATTTCTTCCTTAGGAATTCCATAATTTCGAATAACGGTGGGGATGTGGCCGGACGGATCCGTTCAAGAGGAAACAACATTATCGGCAACGCCGCCGGCGTCTTTTTCCAGGAAAGCTCTCCATCGGATCTCGTCGGAGTCGACCCGGCGATAGACCTGAGTTTGTCCACGTTCGGGGGAGTCATTCCGACTCATGCGCTCTCCGCCGGGAGCCCGGCGGTCGATAGCGGCGACAACTGTGTCCTGACTACCGTCGCTAGCGGTGGCTGCTCGGATGTTGCGATCACTCATGACATTCGGGGTATAGTTCGTCCCCAGGATGCTGATTCCAATGGGACGGCAACCGTTGACCGGGGCTCATTCGAAGTCACCGCGGCGGAGGTCGCCGCCGCTCCCGGAGTCCCGGATCTTGATGCCGCCGACGATTCCGGCGCCAGCAGTACCGATAACATTACTGCGATATCACAGCTTTCGCTTCAGATCGGCGGCCTAACAACAGGGGCAACTGTAGAGCTACTTCGCAACGGCGTAGTTATATCGACGGCGGTGGCCGCGGGCAGCACGATCGCTTTTGAAGATACCGTATCGACAGCCGGGACCTATACCTATGGCGCCCGGCAGATAGTCGGCGGAGTAAGCAGTTTGCAAGGCGGGCCGCTTACCGTCGTGTTCGACAACATCGCCCCCGCGGCAGCGGTAAACCAGGCCGCCGGCCAGGCTGACCCCACACGGCTCCAGCCGATGAATTACTCGGTCGTATTCAATGAGCCGGTACTGGGATTTGCGGTCTCGGATGTCTCTCTCGCCGGATCTTCGGCTGATGTTTCGTCTGCCGTGATCCAAATAACAGGAACAGGACCTGCGTACACTCTTAGCATTAACAACGTCCTTAGCGACGGGACCGTGGTCGCCAGCGTTGCCGCAGCAGCCGTCGAGGACTTGGCGGGAAACGTTTCGGTCGCCTCAACTAGCACGGACAACAGTATTACGCTCGACACGGTTGCTCCGACCGCGACCATTAACCAGGCCGCTGCTCAAATGGATCCCACGCGTATCCTTCCGGTCAACTTTACCGCAGTCTTTAGCGAGCCCGTGGTCGGATTCATCGGCACGGATGTTTCGCTTGAGGGCTCAACGGTGAATGTCACAAATGCCACCCGTACAATCACGGGCTCCGGTGCGACATATAACGTAGCGATCGGCAATGTCTCATCGAACGGCGGGACTATCGTTGCGTCCTTGCCTGCCGGCGTTGTGCAGGACGCCGCGGGCAATATAAGCCTGGCCTCAACAAGTACCGACAACAGCATTACTCTAGATAACGTCGGTCCAACCGTAACGATTAACCAGGCCGCCGGCCAGCCGGATCCCACGAATATGCTCCCTGTCAATTACACCGTCGTCTTTACTGAGCCAGTGACTGGTTTCGATATGTTCGACATCAACTTTAATAACTCGTCACTCGACACGACCGGTGCGACAGTGAGCGTCACCGGATCCGGAACCACATACAACGTTGCCATCTCAAATCTTCCACCGGCGGTCGGCGGAGTTTTGCGTGCAAATGTTCGGGTGGGTGCCGGGTTCGACGCCACGGGCAATCCCAGCTCGGCATCAACGAGTACTGACAACGGAGTATTCCTCGACACGGTTGCGCCTTCGGTGACCGTTAATCAGGCGGCCGGGCAGCAGGATCCAACTTCGAGCCAACCTATCACTTTCACGGCTGTTTTCAGCGAAGCGGTTAGTGGCTTCGCGTTCTCTGACGTCTCGCTTGCCGGTTCTACTGCGAATGTGTCGAGCGCGATCGTTTCGGTCACGGGCACGACAACGTTCTTCACGATCTCGGTCACCGGTGTTACATCGAACGGCACCGTCGTCGTAACAATACCGGCCGGTGCCGCGCAGGATGGCCGGGGCAACGCAAGTCTTGCATCGACCAGTACGGACAACACCGTAACTCTCTCCGTTCGTGCGCGAGCGTTCGACTTCGATGGCGATAGCAAAACCGATATCGGCATCTTCAGGCCGTCCGATGGGACGTGGTGGGTGCAGCGAAGCTCGACAGGTGTGACGTCTGCCGTAAACTTCGGTTCAGCGACTGATGTGATCGCACCGGCTGACTTTACCGGCGACGGGAAGAGCGATATCGCATTCTTCCGGCCCTCGGACGGAAACTGGTTCATCTTGAGAAGCGAAGATTCTTCGTTCTTCTCATTCCCGTTCGGGACAAGTGGCGATATTCCCGTTCCCGCCGATTACGACAACGACGGCAAGGCTGATCCCGCGGTGTTCCGTCCATCGACCGGTGTCTGGTTCATACAGCGCTCGAGCGACAACGGAACTACCATCCAGCAGTTCGGTGCGAATGGAGACTTGCCTGTTGCGGCGGATTACGATGGCGATGGTCGTGCCGATCTCGCGATCTACAGACCAGCTGACGGAACGTGGTGGCTGAACCGCTCAACAGCCGGCGTGATCGTCGCGAACTTCGGCACATCATCGGATAAACCCGTTCAAGGCGACTACACCGGGGACGGCAAGGCCGACGTCGCGTTCTGGAGACCATCGACAGGCGACTGGTTCATCTTGCGAAGCGAGGATTTTTCATTCTTCTCATTCCCGTTTGGAACCAGTGGCGATATGCCTGCACCGGGAGATTACGACGGCGATGGAAAGATCGACCCGACCGTATTCCGGCCATCGAACGCGACGTGGTTCGTCGAGCGGTCGACCGGCGGGACGCTGATCCAACAGTTCGGAGCAACGGGAGACCGTCCGGTGGCAAACGCGTTCGTGCCGTGATCGCATCGGCTGGTTAGCGAATTCAGGAGCTTGAGGTCTCGAACAATCTGACGATGCCCTGTTGTGTCGAAGCCAATTACTTCACGTTTTGGGTCTCGACCCACAATTACTTTGAATTATTCGGACAGCTTTCCATCCCGACGGAATTGTCCTCCAGGAACAACCAGTGAAACTTTTAAATCTTTGGTGCTTTACTCGCCTCCTACCGATATCGACGTTTTGTTTTTGTATCTTCTTGACGCATACGTTCGCTGACGCGGCGCTTCTACCGCCAGGTCCATGCCGGGATTTCAGTTTCGAGCGGCCTGGGATCGTCAATACGGCACAGATCCATTCGGCACTCGTAACGGCCGATCTTAATCGTGACGGCATCCCTGACCTTGTGGCGGCGATTCCCGATCTCGATTTCGTCAGCGTCTTTCTAGGCAACAATGACGGCACGTTCCAGGCCGAGCGAAATATTCCTGCGGGAGACAGCCCTGCGGGTGTCGCTATCGGCGACGTCAACCGCGACGGCGACCTCGACCTTGTCATTACATCGATATTCGACCAGATGATTAATATCCGGCATGGTGATGGCGCGGGGAATTTTGTTTCCGATACGTCGCATCCCGTTTTTGGAACGATCGGCGCGGCCCTCAAACCGGCCATTGCAGATCTGAACAACGACGGTTGGCCCGATATTGCTGTCGCTGCCAGTTATGGCCTGCGAATCTTTTACGGCAGCAGCCTCGGATTTTCAGATGGTCCGGACTATTCGATCACCTTACCGGCGACCAACGTCGCGGCCGGACATTTCAACTCCGACAACTACCTTGATCTGGTTGTCGTATCTTCGGGACAGAGCTTTGACGGAGGTGTGAGAGTTTTTCTCAACAATGGAACCGGTCTTTTCACACCCGGACAGAGTTTTACCGAAACGACCCGGATGCGGAGCGCGATAGCGCAGGATTTTAACAACGACGGAAAGACCGATATCGTGGCAACTGGAATCGGGCCTGCAAATAATATTCCCGCACGACTTGTGACTTTTATCGGAAACGGCGACGGGACATTCGCTCCCCTGCCGGCTACGACGAACTTTTCCATCGGAAACATCACGAGCGGTGATTTCAACAATGACGGCAAGCCGGATATCGCGACCTCGCACGCCGGGATATTTCTCAATGACGGGAGCGGAGCCTTTACGAGATCGGAATGGCTTTATCCACTGACCGTACCGAACGACGTGGCGACCGCAGACTTCAACGGCGATGGCAATCTTGATGTGGCGCAAAGCAACGCGTGGCGTTTCAGGATGTATATCTACGCCGGACTGGGAGACGGACGGTTCCCTGGACCTGACTCGATACCTACTACCACTCGACCGGACTCGAATGTCGGCGATTTCAACGCCGACGGCAGGCTTGATATCGTAACAATGGAAGGAAACGGGACCGTTTACCTTTCGCTGCAGCAGTCGGACGGATCCTTCGCCCTCCTAGGCGATGGGCCCATCGCATCCAGCGGCACCTCCATCGTCACATCCTCGAACACGATCGAAGTAGCGGATTTTAACGGCGATTCCCGTCCGGACATCGCATTCACGGTGGCGGTATTCAATCAAATAGCAGTTCTCCTGAATAACGGGAATAACAGCTTCACGCGGGTGAACGTGAATCTGGGGCTTCCTTCTCAACGACCCGAAGCACTTCGCGTCGGCGACTTCAACAACGACAACAAAAAAGACATCGCCGTGCTGAACCGAAACAGCAACAATTACACTATCGTCCTCGGCGACGGTGTCGGCGCTTTCACGATACTTGAACAACAGCAATCTATTGTTTCCGGTTTGTCGACGTTTCTGGCCGTCGTAGATTTCGATGTCGACGGTAAGCACGATCTGCTGGTAGGACGCGGTACGAACAATCTGTACCTGTTCCGTGGCAACGGTGACGGAACGTTTGCGGCGAGCGAGACAATTGTGGCCCCACGGCCCCTCAGCTCGATGCGGGTCACAGACTTCAATGGCGATAATCTTCCTGATCTGGCAGCCACGTCCGGTGGGCCGCTTGCTTCCTATTTTCTTCGGATGATCAATACGGGCACCGGAGGCTTCGAAACGCTGGAATATCCGGTTCCGGGCAGCGGCGGGGACAGCGTTGGAAGCGTAGTCGCGGACTTCGACGGCGACGGGCTCAAGGACGTAATAGTGGCCGGCCTCGGATTTCCGCTAAACACTGCCGGAATACTCCGCGGAGAAGCGGGTAACACTTTCGCCGCCGCCGAACCGTTCGAGAATTTCGGCGGCAAGGCTTTTAGTGCCGCAGACTTCAATAACGACGGTCGCCCTGATTACGCTGGTATCGGTGCTGTTTATATTAATAACGGTACGCGCGAGCCGTGTCTCACGGTTGCAGACGCGGCGGTAAATGAAACCGATTCCGGAACGGTCAACCTGGATATACCGGTCACTCTTTCCGCAGGCGGCGATCAGACCGTAACCGTCAGCTACAAAGTTGTCGGCCGAAACGCGGTGGCCACGGCAGACTTTGATGCCGTGACGGGTGTTCTGACTTTCACGCCAGGCACAACGGTGCAGAACGTTTCGGTTCCGATTCGCGGAGATTTACTTGACGAGGCTGACGAGATTTTCAATGTCGTTCTGTTCGGGGCCTCGAACGCTTCAATCAAAGACGGCTACGGAACCGTTACGATCGTCGATAATGACGATGCGCCTACGATCGCGATCAATGACGCCGCAATCGTCGAGGGTACTGGGGGAACGTCTAAACTTTTATTCAACCTGAACTTATCGGGTGCCAGCGGTCGGCTTACCAAGGTAAATTTTGCCACGCAGCACGGCACTGCTACCTCGCCTTCGGACTTCGCGGCGGTTGCGGGCGTTCTGCCGATCGAGCCGGGAACCACAACGACGCAAATATCGGTCTCCCTAACTCCCGATTCTCGTGTCGAACCGGACGAGACATTTACGGTTCAACTTTCGAATCCGGTTCATCTCAGTATCTCTGACGGAGAAGCGACCGGCACGATCCTGAATGACGATATCGGTGGAAACGTGCAGTTCAGCGCCGCGACGGTCAACGTCGCCGAGAACGCTGGTGTTGCGACGATCACCATCACCCGTCTCAACGGCGCCGCGAGTGACATTGTCGTCCAGTACAGCACGTCCGACGGTACCGCTGTCGCCGGTGAAGATTACACAGCGACGAGCGGGAGTGTGACGTTTGGTGCGGATGAGACAAGCAAGACATTCAACATTCCGATCATTAACGACATATCGGACGAGGCAGATATCGAAACGATTAACGTGAACATTACCGGTGTAGCCGGTGGTGGGACCGTGGGGAGTCCTTCGGCGTCGGTCGTGAATATCGAGGACGATGACGTATCGGGCCGCGCACCCTTCGACTTCGACGGGGACTCGAAGACCGACATCGGCATCTTCCGCCCGACGGTCGGTGAATGGTGGTACCAACGAAGCAGCGATGGAGTGGTACCGGCCTTTCAGTTTGGCGCTTCCACAGATGAGATCGTTCCTGCCGACTACACCGGCGACGGTAAGACCGACGTCGCCTTCTGGCGGCCCTCGACGGGTGAGTGGTACATCCTTCGCTCGGAGGACAGTTCGTTCTATTCTGCGCCGTTCGGCACGAATGGCGATATCCCCGCACCCGGTGATTACGACAACGACGGGAAAGCCGACCTGGCTGTTTTTCGTCCGGTTAGTGCGACGTGGTTTATTCAACGCTCGGGTGACAACGGCACCACCATCCAGCAGTTCGGTGCCAACGGAGACTTTCCTGTCGCGGCGGATTACGACGGGGATGGAAAAGCGGATCTCGCGATCTATCGACCTTCGGTTGGTGAATGGTGGCTCAATCGATCGACAGCAGGCGTGATAGCGTACGGGTTTGGAAATTCTACTGACAAAGCCGTTCCCGGTGATTACACGGGAGATGGAAAGTCGGACGTCGCTTTCTGGAGGCCATCGACTGGAGAGTGGTACATCCTGCGAAGCGAGGACACCAGTTTCTACTCCGCACCGTTCGGAACCACCGGTGACATTCCGGCACCAGGAGATTACGACGGCGATGGGAAGTTCGACGTAACGGTTTTCCGACCGTCGGCGGCAACATGGTTCTCACAGCGGACGACTGCCGGAACATTGATCCAGCAGTTCGGAGCGAATGGCGATGAACCAGTCCCGAACGCATTCGTCCGCTAAAACGATTCGTCACAAAGAAGCAGCAGCGTCTCGCGCGGTGCTGCTGTTTGTCATTTTGCAACCAATAGTCGTTTTTCGAGCAACAAAAGTCGCGACCTGCGATCACCGGTAATACGGTCTAGACCTCCGGGTATCCGTGTGATAGAGTGCCTTTTCGCCTTTTAACAGTTACGAACACCTGAGCTCCCGCTCAAATACATTTGGATTGGTTTAGAAGTATGTTTTTTTACTCGCTCGCGCCCTCAAAGAGCGCACTATTGGCGCTGATCTTTTTCTTCGGCACTTTCAGCTATACGGCTTCCTCGCAATCGCGGCCTGAAATGCCGCCCGATCCGTTTGGTTTCAGTGCCGAGCGCGTAACGCCGTTGATGACGACATCCGTTCAACGATCGCTCGAGGCGGCTGACGGCGATCTCGATCCGACGTTTGCCCCGACGTTCGACTTTGCGAACGGATTTGTTTACGCAGTCGAAGAGCTTTCCAGCGGGAAGGTGCTTGTCGGGGGTGCGTTCAAGTCGATAAACGGTCACGCAAGCTCCGGGGTTATGCGGCTCAATGCCGACCGTTCTGTCGATACTAGTTTCGTGGCGACGATTCGCGGAACGGTTCACCGCATCGCGGTTCAGCCGGATGGAAAAATCCTCATCGGCGGCGCCTTCAGCGCCTTTGGTTCGTCAACCGCGCGAAGTCATGTAGCACGACTCAATGCCGACGGTTCGCTGGATACGACTTTTGATGCCGGATCGGGTCCGGACACTTTCGTTCGCGATATCGCACTCCAGCCCGATGGCAAGCTTCTGATCGCCGGCGACTTCGTATCGGTGAATGGCTCCCTGAGGAACGCTATCGCCCGCCTCAATACCGACGGTTCGGTCGATTCCGGATTCACATCGCCCGTAGTCCCGTCACTCCCGACAGGCAGCCTGGCGAGCGCTGTAGGATTGCAGCCCGATGGAAAGATAATTGTCGGGGGTGTGATGCATCTCGGTGGCGACCCGCAGGTTCGCTGGGTGCTTCGTCTCAACACGGACGGAACGCCGGACAACACATTCACTTCTCCATCGATGAACAGCAATACCTGGGAGCTCGCGGTGCAGGCCGACGGTAAGATCGTTCTCGCCGGATTCTTCACGACTGTCAATTCCATCAGCCGCCCGCGGATCGCACGTCTGAATGCCGATGGAACGCTTGACGGCAGTTTTACTCCGGGCACGGGCGCCAATTCTTCGGCACTCCAGGTCCGCGTTTTGCCTGGCGGAAAGGTTCTGGTTTCCGGAACATTTTCATCTTTCAATGGAACGGCGCGCGGAGGTCTTGCGCAGCTCAATGATGACGGCACACTGGACGGATCGTTCGCCCCGGCCGGTACAACGATCGGTACCGTTTACGCCGTCACACCGACGGCGAGCGGCGATTATTACGCAGGTGGCAGTTTCACCCGGTTTTCGGGTTCGGATCGCAACACGCTCGTCGCGCTTAACCCCGACGGATCGGTCGACGGCGATTTCGTAGCGAACTCGTTGAACTTTGCAAGCGTCCGCGCATCGCTATCGTTGCCGGATGGCAAGATCTTGGTCGGCGGGTTTTTCAACCGGCTGAACGGGACTTCGGTCAACAGCATTCTTCGACTGACTTCCGGCGGTGCAGTTGATGGAACTTTTTCAACCGGCGTATCGATAACCGGCACGATCTTTCGGATCGTCGCTCAGCCGGACGGTAAGTTTCTCATCGCCGGCTCCGGAATTAGAGTTAACAATGGCCCGTCGCAAACGATGGTGAGATTGAATGCCGACGGAACACCCGATGGTTCGTTTACCCTCGCGACGATCACCCAGATCGTGATCGGAAACGCTGCCGCAGTGCAGCCGGACGGCAAGATCCTTTTTTCCTACACGACGACATCTGCCGACCCTACGATCAACACCGCACTTATCCGGTTGAATTCGGACGGATCGATCGACGGATCGTTTACGTTGGTGCAAAGGCACATCGAAGCGATCACGGTTCTGCCGAACGGGCAGATCATGGCCGCCGGGTCTTTTTCCTTCAGTTACGTTTCCAGCGGGGGTGGCGGCACTGAACCGCACAATGGCCTGATAAGAATCAATTCGGATGGGTCGCACGACCGTACATTCCGTTCAGCTCTGGCAGCCCAACCTTTTTACGTCACGGCAGCGTATGCGATGCATGTGCAGCCGGACGGGCGGATACTCGTTGGTGGACGACTTTACACGGCCGGCTCCCCGACGACCCCAGTCGGAATTGCTCGCCTTAATTCTACGGGAACGCTCGACGGGACATTTGAAGTAAATCCGATCATGACGGACTTCGGAGTAGCAAACGTTTTCTCGATCGCCCCAACGTCCGACGCGAAGATCCTTGTCGGTGGTTACTTTGTGAACTACGACGGATCGGGCCAAACGAATATCGCGCGCCTCGGTACGAACGGCGCTGCCGATGCGACATTTGCGGCGAACACGGATAGCTCCGTAAGCACGATCTCTGTTCAGGCGAGTGGATCCATTGTGATCGGCGGCAATTTCGAACACGTCAACGGCGTGTCGCGCCCCGCTCTGGCGAGATTGCTGAACGAGTCTCAACCGCAGAACCGAGCGCCGTTCGATTTCGACGGAGATGGCAAGACTGACATCGGGATATTCCGGCCTGCCGTCGGCGAATGGTGGTACCAGCGCAGCAGTGACGCGGTAGTCCCGGCGTTTCAATTCGGTAACGCGAGCGACCGGATCGCACCGACCGACTACACCGGTGATGGTAAAACCGACATCGCGTTCTTCCGTGCATCGACGGGCGAGTGGTACATCTTGCGAAGCGAGGACAGCTCCTTCTTCTCGTTCCCGTTCGGTGCGAACGGCGACATACCTGCACCGGCGGATTACGATGCGGACGGTAAAGCAGATCCCGCCGTATTCCGGCCGTCGTCGGCGACGTGGTTCATTCAGCGTTCGGGAGACAACGGCACCACGATCCAGCAGTTCGGTGCGAATGGCGATCAACCGGTCGCGGCGGATTACGACGGGGATGGAAAAGCGGATCTCGCGATCTATCGACCTTCGGTTGGCGAGTGGTGGCTCAATCGATCGACAGCAGGCGTGATAGCGTACGGGTTTGGAAATTCTACTGACAAAGCCGTTCCCGGTGATTACACGGGAGATGGAAAGTCGGACGTCGCTTTCTGGAGGCCATCGACCGGCGAGTGGTACATCCTGCGAAGCGAAGACACCAGTTTCTACTCCGCACCGTTCGGAACCACAGGTGACATTCCGGCACCGGGAGACTACGACGGCGATGGGAAGTTCGACGTAACGGTTTTCAGACCGTCGGCGGCAACATGGTTCTCACAGCGGACGACTGCCGGAACATTGATCCAACAATTCGGTGCAAATGGCGACACACCGATCCCGAATGCGTTCATTCCGTGACCGGATCAGAGTGCCGCCTTCAGGCGGTCGACGGGACGCCGGCATCTGCGGGCAGTTTCTTGTACCTTCGTGTGTTTCGTGGTTCGCTCATTTCCTATGATCTGTGGGGAGCGCGAAGAGCAACCATGAAACACACGAACCACACCAAAGAACCCGAAACGGAAAAAAACACGAAGTACTCTAACAAAGCCGGCAGTCCCCGACAGACTCACCAGACCCGACAGACTCGACAGACCCGCCAGACTCGGTAGACTATAGTCTGCGGATGGCGAAATATGTAATAAAACGCGATGCGGCGGGGCTGCCGGAGCGGCTTACGCGTTACAAGCAGGAGCTGAACGATGAGCAGTTTCGTGTGGTCACCTCGCCGCCGAAAGCCGCCCTTGTCGTCGCGGGTGCGGGCACCGGAAAAACGCGTGCGATCACTTATCGTGTCGCGTACCTGATCGAGCAGGGTGTCTCGCCGCAGCGGATCATGCTTGCTACCTTTACCAACCGCGCGGCTCGCGAGATGCTGCGACGGGTTGAAGCGCTGACCGGCTCGCAGAATGTGCATCGCGTATGGGGCGGAACGTTTCACCGCATCGCTAACCTAATGTTGAGACGACACGCCGTAAGCATCGGCTACGATGCGAACTACTCCATTCTCGATTCCGAAGATGCACGCGACCTGCTCAACCTCTGCGTTGAAGACGCCGCCATCGACACGAAAAAGAAACGCTTTCCGAAAGCCGAGGTCATCCAGAGCATCATCAGCTATGCAACGAACACCGACACGGATCTCGCGGATGTGATCGTCCGGCAATACCCTTACTTCGAGCTTCTTACGGCACAGATCAGGCGCGTCGACTTCATTTACCAGCAGCGAAAGCGCGAGCGGAACGTGATGGATTACGACGATCTGCTGCTGAACATGAAACGGCTCTTGATCGAGCGGCGAGAGGTCGCAGATCTTTACGCCGAACAGTTTCAGCACATACTTGTCGACGAATATCAGGACACGAATCGCCTGCAAGCAGAGCTTATCGATCTGCTTGCCGTTAAGCATCGCAACGTCATGGTCGTCGGTGACGACGCACAATCGATATTCGCCTGGCGCGGCGCCGAGTTCACGAACATTTACGAGTTCCCCAAACGATATCCCGAAGCCGAGGTTTATAAACTCGAGACCAACTACCGCTCTACGCCGGAGATTCTCGCTCTTGCGAACGTCTCGATCGCAAACAACCGTAAGCAGTTTCCGAAGATGCTAAAGGCGGCCCGAGGCAGAAGGCGGACCGGCCCTTCGATTGCGGATCTCGGAGTTCGGATCCCGGATTCCGATGCAAATAAGATAGAGTCTGAATCAAATATACAAACGGACGAGCAGACCAAATCCGCAATCCCAGATCCGACATCCGAAATCGGGCGGCCTGCTCTGGTCCCGTGTTCCGATGTCGAGCAACAGTCGGCGTTTGTGGCCGCTCGCATTCTGGATCTTCGCGACAACGGAACTCCGCTCGAGGAAATCGCGGTGATGTATCGCTCGCACTACCATTCGATCGAACTGCAGCTCGAGTTGTCGCGGCGTGGAATTCCCTACCGGGTGCAGTCGGGCGTTCGCTTTTTCGAACAGGCGCATATCAAAGATGTCGTGTCTTACCTACGCGTGATCGTTAACCCGCGGGACGAGCTCGCCTGGAAGCGGATCCTAAAGATGATCCCGGGTGTTGGAAGAGCGACGGCGGCGAGGGTGTATGAGGCGATCGCTCTGCGTGACTCGCAGAGGGCGGGACGCGGAGAAACGGAGAAAGAGAGACGCGGTGATGTTTCGCGACGCGAAGACGCGGGGACGAAGCGAGAAGGTGATGCGGCGCGTGAGATCATCGGGCTCTTGTCCGCCTCGACTGGCATCGCCGCGTCTTCCCGTCAACTAGCCGCTACGTCGCAAGATGCCGCATCCCCGCGTCTCCGTGTCCCCGCGTCGCCTGCCTGGCGCGAATTCGTCTCGCTGCTCGAGCTTCTCGTCTCAGACGAATACCGCGGCCAGCCGGCGAAGCAGATCGCGCTGATACTGGACCGCGGTTACGAACAATACCTTCTCGAAAATTACGAGAATGCCGAATCCCGCGCCGAAGACATTCGCGGCCTTGCTCTGTATGCCAACCGCTACGATTCCACCGAGTCATTTTTGTCAGAGCTTGCGCTGCTTTCCACGGAACGCTTTACAGAACCCCAGCCGCTGACGGGCGAAGACGTCATTTCCGGCGGTGAGGACGATGAGCTGCTTACATTGACAAGTGTGCATCAGGCAAAAGGTTTGGAATGGAAGTGCGTGTTCATCATCTGGGCGGCCGAAGGGAAATTTCCCTCGCCCCGGTCTTTGCGCGAGATCGACAGTGAAGAGGAAGAACGTCGTCTGTGGTACGTTGCGTTGACCCGTGCGAAAGACGAGCTCTACATCACATACCCCTTGATGCTTACGGACTATAACCGGCAGACCGTCCTGCAGAAACCGTCACGGTTCGTGACCGAATGCCCGCCCGCTTTATTTGAGATCTGGAATCTGGAAGAAGAGTCTATGCCGACCGAACAGAAATTCTTCGCCGCTCCGGAGCCCGACGAGTATATCAACTAGTTCCGTCGTTCTTTCCGTGCCCGTTCGGGTATTCCCGTGTCTTTCCGTATTCGGTGTTCTTCCGTGTCTTCCGTGGTTTGCTCAAACCGAACCACTGAATACACGGAAGAACACGGAAGAGACGGAAGAGACGGAAAGCCACCGAAAGAAGAATCCCAAAGCTAACTCCAAAAAGTTTTGCCCGCCATGATAGGTTTTCGGCTCTCCGACCGCATTTACCGATGACACGCCAGAAAGCAGGGCGTGCTTCTTAATCGGAACGGAGAATTTACGAAAACCATGAAAGCTCTTAAATGCCTTTTATTGATCGCTTCAGTTTATATATCGTTTGCGGCCCCGGCAGCCAGTGCACAATTTGCCTGCGTTCGCGCTGAAAATCCCGTTGAGATCGAGGGGTCCATAACCGGGTCCGACCTGGCACAGCTCGGCCGCATCACCCGCGACGGCAGCGCGTCGACCTGCACGGGTGACAACGCGGTCCTCGAGCACAGTAATATCTTAAGGCGGGACACACATAACTTTGTGAATCCTTACAACGAGACTGTCTGCGTTCGTGTGGAGATGGATTTCACGGGCTGCGCCGGGAGCCAGACACAATCGGTCGCGTATTCAAATTTTATCCCTACCGCCCCGGCCTCGAACGTCATCGGCGACAGTGGTTTCAGCACGATCGGCAAGGGATCGTATTCATTCAGTGTCGGTCCGAACGCCAGCTTCTCCGTGGGAGTTAACGAGCTCGAACCGAGCACCGGCTGTCCGCTCTATAAGCTGAAGGTGACTTACCTTCGCAACTGCCGTCAGGCCGGCACGGATCTTACAAATGACGGACGTGCGGATATCACCGTTTACCGGGCCGGCGATCCGACCTCGACGTGGTACTCGCTCGATTCGGAAACCGGCGAACCGGTCATCCGCGGCTTCGGAACGGTTGGCGACCTCCCTACCGGCGGAAGCGACTACACGGGTGACGGAAGATCGGATCTGAGTGTCTATCGCCATATCAGCAGAGTTTGGTACTACGCGACCAACCCGGATGCACCCGCGACGAATTACAACTCAACCCCATGGGGTGTCGCAGGCGATAAACCGATCCCGGGGGATTTTGACGCGGACGGTCAAAACGACGTCGCGATCTTCCGACCCAGCGAAGGCACGTTCTACATCCTTCGGAGCAGCGATGGCGTTCTGCAGAGTCACCGCTGGGGTGCGTCCACCGATACGCCCGTCTCGGGTGACTTTGACGGCGACACCGCGACCGATATCGCGATCGTCAGGAACGTCGGCGGTCAGAAACAGTGGTGGTTGCTCAAGAGCAATTTCCGGTATGGCTTCGATGACGTGCACAACTGGGGCCTGAACACGGACGTCTTGACGCCGGCTGATTACGACGGCGATGGCATCACCGATATCGGTGTCTGGCGTCCATCGGAAGGAATGTTTTACGTCCGCCGAAGCAGCGACTTTCAAATGCATGCGTTCAGGTGGGGAGTCAACGGTGATGTCCCGCAGCCGGCGGATTACGACGGTGACATGAAACAAGACTTTGCCGTTTACAGACCGTCCAACGGAACGTGGTACATACACAACAGCGACACCGGCACGTCACGCACTGTGAACTGGGGCCTGCAGTTTGACCAACCGATGTCTACTGCGTACCGAATTCCTGCACCACAGCAGATAGCACAAACATTAACGTCGGAGTGATCAAGCGGGAGGTTGGGACCTTCGGTTTCCATTAAAGCCGTTATCTGAAAGTCGGCCGTCAGTCCCCGAAGGGAACAGAGGCAATAGCGTGGGGTAGAGCGAGCCTTAGGCGAGCGATACCCCACGATCTGTTCGGAAAGGACCTCCGACCCTGAAAGGGTCGAACTCGATCGCTGACTGAGTTCGACCCTTTCAGGGTCGGGAACTTCGATCGCCGCCCGATCCGGACGTTTCGCTTCGCTCACATCCGGCTATTGAATTCGTCGCCTTCAGCGACTTTTCAGATGACCTCTTTTCTCGAGCTCCGCGGCGCGGCGGCCCTCCTTCCCGTAACCGCATCAATGTGTTAAAACATTCCTACAAATCTACCCCCTGACCGGCATCCGAAAGCTATGAAATATTGCCCGACCTGCGAAACGCGTTACGACGAAGAGATCCTGCGGTTTTGTATGAAGGACGGCACACCGCTTCTTGAAGAGGAGGAGCCGAAATTTGTCGCAATGCCGAGCGAGAGTATCGACGACGCAGGCGAGGATGATGCCGGGGATGTCACGGTCGTCAGACGAAACATTCCGGTCCCGCCGGACAGGCCCCGGATCGTCGTTCCGACGTACGAAGAAACTCGTGAAAAGCAGGCTGCCCGAGCGAGAGCCGCTTATCAGCCGCCGCCGAAGTCGAATACGGCCAAGGTCGTATTGCTAACGATACTCGGGACACTCGCGGTGCTCGCCATTGTCGGTGTCGGCATATGGTTCGCGCAGAGAAGCGAGAACGCCAACTCGAATGTCAACGCGAATGCGAACACAAACGTGAACATTAACGCGAATACGAATCTCGGCATCGATACGAATTTCAACTTCAATCTGAACGCGAACTTCAACTCAAACAGCAAC
>DASUSJ010000154.1:0-12997 GCA_036375155.1 Pyrinomonadaceae bacterium | reverse complement strand
GGTATGGAATGGATCTCAGTTTTTGGCGTCGAGTAATATGGCTCAGGGTCGCGGTTAGTGGTGAAATAGATCCTCGAACTGTCTTTCGCCCATACAAAATTTCCCTCCGAGTACTGCCCCGTTGTGAGTTGCTTCGCTGGAGGCTTGTCGTCAGCATTGCGGGGAACGCCGATCACCCAAAGATGGTTTGGTCGGGTCGGATCAACATAGCCGCTGCCGTCCGTACGATAGACCGCCCGCGTGATGACGCGGACGTCTGACTCTCGCTCACCGGGCGCGGCGGGCTTGCCTTGTTTTGCGATGTCTTGCGGATTGGTACCGCTCGCAAAGGCGATCCATTTACTATCTGGGGACCATACTGGGCCGCTCGCGCCCCGCGCAACATTCGTCAACTGATAAGCCTCGCCTCCCGTCATCGGCAATAGATATATATGGGGAAAAGAGCCTGGTGTTTCGGACGCTCGAACAAATGCAAGGAACTTTCCATCGGGGGACCACCGCGGCGTGGAATCCCGGTTACCGCTTGTAATTCTTCTGGGTTCCTCCGAACCACTTGTCGATACTGCCCAGATCGAAGTGTCGTAATTTGTCTTAGCGGAGTTAACCGTGACCTTAACAAAAACGACTGTCGAACCATCCGGCGAGATCTGCGGATCACCCACCCACGTGAAATCAAAAAGGTCCCTTTCGGTGATGCTTCGTTTTTGAGCGGAAACCGAAATAGAAAAGATGAATAAGACGACAAACAGCGGGACGAAAGCCTTTCTCATACGAGCTCCTGAATGACTTAGGTTTCTTGGCAGCGACAGCTTGCCAGGAAAGCGAAACGGTTCAAACCCTGCGTTACATACGGTCAAACACCTCGCACCGCTGCAACAATGGCTAAGTTCTTGCGGCACCGATAGGGTCATTATTTTTCGACTCCGATCGGTCGCTGCTTCATCAACGCGTAGATCTCATTTAATCCCGCAGGCACATCCGCAGTCAGATTCTCGGAGCCTGTCGCGGTCACAAGCACCGTATCTTCCAGACGGACGTGGGTCTGCTTTTCACGATTCGAGAGCAGAGGCTCGACGTTGAAAACCACGCCGGGACGGAACGGCCAGTCGTCTTCGCCGACATCGTGTACCGACAGCCCGATCGGGTGCCCTACGTAGCGACCACTCTGTTCGAACTCCTTCCCGAATCCGTGCTTTTTGTAAACCGCTTCCGCGGCCTTCTGAAGATCTGCAACTACGGCGCCGGGCTTGATCGCGGCGATAATTGCGGATCGCGCCTCGAGGATGCATAGGTACATCTTCTCTTGCTCGGGCGTAAACTTATCGCCAACCGGCCAAGTTCGCGTGATGTCCGACGTGTAGTAATCGAAGTCGGCGCCATAGTCCATGTAGACGACCTCTCCGGCCCGCATCTTGCGGTTATTCTTGTTGTAATGAAAGATCAACGTGTTCGGCCCGGACGCAACGATCGGCGTAAACGCGTCACCGCGGGCACCGCGTTTCACATAGACAAATCGTGCAGCGGCTTCGAGCTCATACTCGTACATCCCCGGCCTTGTTCCTTTGATCGCTTCTTTGACTCCCTCGGCGCCGATCTTCCCTGCAGTTCGCATTCGCTCTATCTCGTAGGGTGTCTTCACCCAGCGAAGTTCATCGAGTACGGGGCTGATGTCTAGGAACTCGACCTGTGGCTGCCACGAGTGGAGACCGGCAATGATGTGTTTGGTGCGCGAGATCCGGCCGAACGGGAGATTCATGTCCATGGCGTCGTGCATTATCATTTCACCGCGTCCAAGCTGAAGCTGATCATGCGGCGATAGTGGAACATATAGCTTCCGGGCACCGCGCATTAGGAAATTGAATGCCGAATAGAGATTTTCAAGCGGGGTCACTGCGGTAAACCCATAAGTATTCTCGGCGTCTTTAATGTCGCGGAGCCCAGGCCCCTCGGACCTTACTTTCCACTCGGGTTTCTTTGCAGCCGCAACGACCGCATTCTTTTCCTTGCCGTCGAGAATGAGTATTGCTCCAGGCTCTTCAATACCGGTCAGATAGAAAAAATCGGGTGCTTCGCGATATTTGACCGCGTGAGGATGCTCTTCGTTAGCGAACACGATCGCTATTGAATCGCCGATCTTCTCGAATAGCTTGGCACGCCGGGCGGCGAACTCGGCTTTATCGAAAGGCGTCTGACTGAGAGCGGGAAATGTGCAAACCAGCAGAAGGAGGAACGGAAAAAGGGTTCGGGGCTTGATGAACACGGCTATGTAGACCTCCGGAGTTTTTTGGTAATAGTAGCCGAATCTGTACTCGCGGCACCCACTTTTTTACACACATACACCGTCCATTCCTTTGACAGAACCACGAGCGCTCCCGTAAACTCTACGTTTTCACTTTCGGGTGAATTCCATGGAGAGCAGCTATGCCGAAGAGAACTTATCAACCAAACAACCGACGCCGCGCAAAAAAGCACGGCTTCAGGGCGAGGATGGCGACCAAGAACGGAAGAGCCGTTCTAAAGCGGCGTCGCGCGAAGGGCCGCAAGCGCCTGACCGTCCAGCACTACTAAGATTTGATCTACCTAAGGAAACTCGGCTCGCTAAGCGCGCCGAGTTTCTGCGTGTTTACGAACAAGGTTCCAGGATAGAAGGGAAATTCATGACGGTGTTTCTTATGCCGAACGGGCGAAGCGTTCACCGCGTTGGCGTGACGGCGACTAAGAAAGCCATCGGTAAGGCTCACGATCGCAATCGGGCGAAACGCCTGTTGCGAGAGTCGTTTCGTCTTAGTCGAGGAGAGCTAGGCGCGGTTCCGGTCAAATACGACTGGGTTTTGAACGCCCGACGCAGCGTTTTGCGAGTGAAGATCGCAACGGCGCTCGAAGAGTTTAGGCAGATCGTGATGAGGGTCCAAAACCAGGGCGTTTCACGGAGCGAAGAAAGCTCTGGAGTGATTCGCACTCGGTAGTCTCCGATCCGTGCCGCAGATGTGGCAGAATGTTCTATCACGATGAAGTTTTTTGTTCTCGATCTGCTGAGCGTTTATAAGGCGGTAGTATCTCCGTTTTTGCCGCCGGCGTGCCGCTTTCAACCGACCTGTTCCGAGTACGCAAGGGAGGCGGTGGAGAAATACGGGGCGGTCAAGGGAACATGGATGGGCGTCAAGCGTATCTTACGCTGTCAGCCGTTTTGTAAAGGTGGTCACGATCCCGTGGAGTAGTCGGCTAGCGGCCCTCAGTGGGTCAGCAAGAGTACTTGCTGACCACCGGGAGCCGACAGTCGACAACTGAAAATGGATAACAGCAATAATCAAAATCAGTTTCGTTTTTTGACAGCGGCCGTGCTTTCGATGCTGGTCCTACTCGGGTGGTCGTACTTTTACACGCCCACGCGGCCCCCGGCCAACGCGAACACAAACGCCGAGACAGCGAATGCAAATACTCAGCCTGCCGCCAGCCAGACCGCTGTGCCCGCCGCGCCACCGCAAGCTTCACCAACGACCGCGCAATCAGTTCCGGACACAACACCGAACCGTACGATCACGATCAAGAGTCCGCTTTACGAAGTGACACTAGATTCTAAAGGTGCTGTTGCTACCAGCTGGATAATCCTCAAGAACAAGTCGCCAAAGAGTGAATACCCGATCTTCGCGGATGGTTCGAATGGCGAGAATCAAAAACCGCTGCAGCTTATCTCGCAGCGTGCGCTGGAACAAAATCCTCGGGAAGTTCCCTTCAGATTGCTTACGCCTGATCCGAATATCACCGCGTTTGCTAACGAGCGGAATTACCGGGTTTCGGAGCCTGGCGACACCGTATCACTCGGGGAGGGCCAGGAGAAGACGATCGAATTCACGCTGACGGATGAAACCGGTCTTGCGATCAGGAAGGTTTTTCTTTTTCGTGCGGATAGCTACATCGCAGACCTCGCGGTCGATGCCAGACAGAGCGGGCAACCTATCCCTAACACAAAGCTCGCGATCGGGGCGAGTATCGGCGATCACGCGATCAATTATCACAGCTTTTACCACACTGAGTCAGAGGCCGTGGCGGCCGTCAATGGAGATATCAACCGGCACTGGGGTTATTACTCGTTCACATACGGGCCGGATAACACGGCCAGTCTAAGCGATAGCGGGACGATCGATTGGGTCGCTATGGGGGACGCGTACTTTGCCATGGCCGCGATTCCGGCAACGCCGGTAGCGACGGCTGAATATCGCGCTTCAAAATACGACGTTCCGATCGAACCGGTCTTCGAGAATATTTTCCGGTGGGTTATTCGCAGTCCGAAAACCTCCGAGACACGTCATCTGGTCACGGCACTTATGCCGATACCTGCGGACGGTTCTGTCACGAAACTGTTCACCGGACCGAAGGATTATTTTCTTCTCAACGAGCTGAGTGGAAACCTGAAGGCGGCAGATGGAAGAGCGGTCTCCATTGTAGACCTGATCAACTTCAGTAATTACTGGTGGCTGCGCTGGATAACAAAACCGTTGTCGATCCCGATCCTTCACGCGCTGCATTTCTTTAACGGCATCGCAAATAACTACGGTGTCGCGATCATCGTCTTTACGTTCCTGTTTTACTCACTGCTCTTTCCGCTGCGTTGGAAGCAGTCAAAATCCTTTAAGAAGGCGTCGGCTAATGCGCCGAAGATGAAAGAGATCCAGGATAGGATCAAGGAACTTCAAAAGAAAGGAATTCCGGTCGACGATCCAAGGATGCGCGCTCTGCAGATGGAGCAGCTCAAGATGACGAAGGATGCGTTGCCGATCGGCGGTTGCCTGCCGATGCTGCTCCAATTTCCTTTGCTTATAGCGTTCTACACAGCGATCACGATCGCTCTTGACGCACGTCAGGCGTCGTTCCTGTGGTTGCCTGATCTGTCTGCGGCGGACCCTTGGCATCTACTCGAATTCGGATTTGCGTTCTCGATGGTTCTGGCTATGAAGTTCACGCCGACGGCGCCCGCGGTCTCGCCCGAGCAGCAGATGCAGCAAAAGATGATGACCTATCTGATGCCGGTCATGATGCTCTGGGTCATGTGGACGGCACCGTCAGGACTTCTGCTGTACTGGCTGTTTGGCAACGTCGTGAGTTTCGGCCAGCAGATGATAATCAATCGCCTTAACAAGACGAACGAGCCACCGGCCGCAGAGGTCGTCGACGCGGTTCCCGACGGTGCGAAGAAGGTCAAAGGAAAGCCGAAGCTTAGCACTTCTTAGATTGAGGATCGAAAAGAAAAGGCATGAACGAAAACTGCGAACGGGCGAAGGAATTCTTGTCAGAGGTCGTAACGGACATGGGCTTCGATCTCAAGGTGTCCGCAACGTGGACGGACGAGGGTTGTCTACTCGATCTAAGCGGTGACGATGCCAGCCTCGCACTCGCCGAGAACGGTGAATTGCTCGACGCATTCGAAGTTATCCTTTTCCAGGCTTTTGGTCGAGAGCTCGACCGCCAGCATCGCTTTGTTGTCGATGCGGAGGGTTTTCGTCAGACCCGGAAAGCCGAGCTGCACGCGATGGCGAAATTTGCAGCAGGTCACGTAAGGAAGAACGGAATTCCGTTTACATTCGGTGTCCTGAATTCAACTGAGCGTCGAATCATTCATATGTCACTCCAACAGGAAGAAGATCTGCTTACGGAATCTGTCGGCGAGGGCCGCGATCGCCGCCTGCAGGTGCGGCTGAAATAGAAGGTCAAAATCTAGATTAAGTGAGAGCACAGGAACCTCTGTGCTCTTTTTCTTTCTCTGTGGTGAAATGTAACCGTGAACACCATCGTGGCACTTGCGACACCGCTCGGTCGAAGCGGCATTGGCGTAATTCGTTTGAGCGGTGACGAGTCGCTTACGATCCTCAGGCGATTGGTCGGAGATAACGTCTTTGATCCCGAGCCCCGCGTAGCGTACTTAAAACAGGTCAGAGATCCGGAAAGTTCCGAGATCATCGACGAAGCGATAGTCACCTACTTCAGAAAGCCGCATTCCTTCACCGGCGAAGATGTTGTCGAGATCAGTTGTCACGGTTCACCTGTACTGCTTCGGCAGTTGATCGACGAGTGTTTACGTATCGGCGCGAGGATGGCGGAAGCCGGTGAATTCAGCCTCAGGGCGCTGGCGAACGGGCAGATGAACCTTGCTGAGGCGGAAGCGATCCGCGACCTCATCGACGCCCAAACTACCGCTGCCGCTCGCCAGGCAATCCGCCAGATGCGCGGAGAGTTTTCACACCAGTTACAACCGATAAAGGACCAGCTTTTGGATCTGATCGTCATATTGGAATCCGCACTCGAGTTCGTCGAGGACGATCTGCCCGCGGCCGAAGCGAGTACGGTTCGGAACGGGCTGGTAGCGACGCGGGATTCGATCGCGAAGATCGCCGCGACATACAAGGCAGGAAGACTTTTGCGCGAAGGCATTCGCGTCGCGATCGTCGGTCGGCCCAATGTGGGAAAATCAAGTCTCTTCAACGCGCTTCTCGGAAGTGACCGCGCGATCGTAACGGAGATTGCCGGAACCACACGGGACCAACTGCATGAGAAGTTTTCGATCAACAACATTCCGGTATCGCTGATCGATACCGCCGGGTTGCGTGAGACCACCGACACTGTTGAAAGCATAGGGGTCGAGCGCTCGAAGCGCACGATCGCGGATGCCGACCTGGTTGTCGTCGTCGTCGACGCGTCAGAAAAATTGACCGTGGAGGACCGCACGATCCTGCATTCAACTGAACGCACGGAACGAATTATCGTCGTAAATAAAACGGACAAGCTCTCCGAGAACGATCTCCAAAGATTTCTCGGTAGTTTAAGAACGGAATTGGATGGCGATTCACCACCCGTTATACCGCTATCCGCAAAAACGGGCGACGGTTTGGAAGATTTTCAGCACGCGATGATGAAGCCGTTTAGTGGACCGGAGCTTAGCCTGAATGGTTTTCTGGTATCGGACGCGCGCCATTTCGATCTGCTGGTTAGGGCGTGTGATGAGATCGATCAGTCGATCGAACTTTTTGATCGGAACGCCAGTGAAGAAATCGTCCTGATCGGCCTTCATAATGCATTGCGCTATCTCGGGCAGATCACGGGCGAGACCACGACCGAAGACATGCTGACGCGGATTTTTTCAACGTTCTGCATCGGAAAGTAAAGCTTCAACAAGATCGAGTACAACATCCTTCCGCATACTAACGTGGATTGCCTTCCGCCGATCAGTCGAATTCGCATTATTCAACCTAACCATGATTGCTGCGATTAGGTTCAGTGCGTGCTGTGTTGCATGACCTAATCCCATCGTTAGGTTGGCAAATTTTTGGCACTTTAATACAATCTAAAACTTCGCGACAAGACATGTATGTTCGACGAGAGTTTTGATGTGATTGTTATAGGTGCTGGTCACGCGGGATGTGAAGCCGCGTCGGCCGCCACGCGTCTAGGTGCGGACACCGCCCTCGTAACCATCAACCTCGACTTGATCGGGCAGATGTCGTGCAACCCCGCGGTAGGGGGAATCGCTAAGGGTCATGTCGTACGTGAGATTGATGCTCTCGGCGGAATAATGGGGCGCGTTATAGACCGGACGGGAATACAGTTTCGGCTACTTAACCGCTCAAGGGGCCCGGCAGTCCAGTCTCCAAGAGCCCAAGCGGATCGAAGTTTATACCGAACCGAGATGCGTCGGGTCCTGGAAAATACGCCGAACCTCCATCTGCGGCAAGGAACAATTACGAATTTAATTGTTGAGAATAATAAAGTTCTGGGGGTTGAGCTTCAGGACACAAGACGATTTCGCGCGAAAGCGGTCGTTGTCGCGGCGGGCACATTTCTCAACGGCACCATTCATACCGGTAGGCAGACCTTTTCGGCGGGTCGGGCTGGCGAGCCGGCGTCGATCGAGCTAGCCGACAACCTCAGAGATCTTGGATTTCCAGTTGGGCGCTTGAAGACGGGTACACCGCCCCGCCTCGATGGACGCACGATCGATTGGGATGCTTTTGAGCCGCAGCCACCCGATGAAAAGCCAGTCCCGTTTTCATTCTCTACCGAGCGTATTAACCAAAAGCAAATTCAGTGCTTTATTGGCTATACGACTGATAAGTTACATCGTGCGATCCGATCCAATCTGCACCAGTCGCCTCTATACTCAGGAAAGATAAAAGGTGTTGGGCCTCGTTACTGTCCTTCGATCGAAGACAAGGTAGTCAAGTTCGCCGATAAAGACCGGCATCAGCTTTTTCTTGAGCCCGAAGGACATAATACTAACGAGGTTTACCTAAATGGGTTTTCAACGTCGCTTCCGTCCGCGCTTCAGTTGGAACTATTGAGAATGATTCCTGGGTTTCAGGAGGTACAGATCATTCGGCCCGGTTATGCGATCGAGTATGACTTTGTCGATCCTCGGGAATTAAAACCTAGTCTAGAATCGAATCGACTAAAAGGTCTGTTTCTAGCCGGCCAGATAAACGGAACAACCGGTTATGAGGAAGCGGCCTGTCAGGGTTTGATCGCGGGAATTAACGCGGCGTTCTCGATTCTGGGACGGGAGGAATTTCACCTTAGCCGGGATGAGTCATACATTGGAGTTCTAATCGATGACTTAATACGGCATGGGGTCGATGAGCCCTATCGCCTTTTTACGTCGCGGGCCGAGGCACGTCTTACGCTACGACATGATAATGCAGATCGGCGGCTTAGCCCGCGTGGCAGAGATGCCGGGTTGCTTAGCGACGTCGAGTGGCAGCGGTTTAATTCGAAACGTGATCGGATCGCGGCTTTAAGAAATACGCTCGATGATACTCGATTCAGACGTTCGTCCGCAGAATATGCGGCGGTGTCAGCGCTGCTAGGTGCGGACCTGGGCGACTCCATAACGTTGTCGCAACTCTCTATGCGACAGGGCGTTGATGCAGGTATGATTCAACGTCTTTTGCCAGATCAGATCAGGAATCAGATAAACCTGAGCGATTTAGAAACGGCGCTCGCGGACTCACTGTACGCGGGATATATTGAAAAGCAGAGACTTGCTACCCAACGTGTTAATTACCACGACACTTTGAAAGTGCCAGACAATTTTCAGTTCAGTAATATCGGAGGGCTCTCGAATGAAATGGTTGAGCGACTGGACCGGGCGCGCCCAAGAAACTTTGCTCAAGTTCGTTCGATAGCCGGTCTCACGCCGGCGGCAATCTCCGCCGTACTCGTTCACCTGACGGCGCAGCAGGGGCCTGCGGTCGCCTCATCCTCGTAGAAAACTATTGGCGTTGTGGAACGTTCCACACTCCGGCTTACCGTCAATTGTGTTACTCTGCAGTACAACACGGTCCTTTGGCTAGATATGGGAAAAATCATTGCCGTCGCTAATCAGAAAGGCGGTGTAGGGAAGACGACTACAGCAATCAACCTCGCGGCAAGCATTGCAGCTGAAAAAAAGAAAGTGCTTCTAGTAGATGCGGATCCACAGGGAAATGCCACGTCCGGAGCAGGGGTTACGCGAGTCACGGGTAGGCGGTCGCTTTATGACGCAATGATTGCCGGTATTCCGCTGAAAGACTTGGTCCTTCCGACTGAAATTGAGACTCTCTGGGTACTACCCTCCGATAAAAACTTGGCGGGTGTCGAGATCGAGTTCGCTGACGCACCGGATCGGGCCCGAATTCTTAGTCGCTTGCTCAATGAGATACGCGAGTACTTTCATTACCTGATCATAGATTGCCCGCCAAGTCTTGGAATTCTTACCGTTAACGGCCTGACAGCGGCGGACTCGCTTATCGTGCCTATCCAATGCGAGTACTTTGCTCTTGAGGGTGTTGCAGAATTGTTCGAGACGCTGGCACGGCTGAAAAGAGAGCTGAACCCGTCGCTGTCAATCGAGGGCCTCTTGCTTACAATGCACGACGAGAGAACTAACTTATCTACCGCGGTAGCAAAGGACCTTCGCGATTTCTACGGGTCTCAGGTTTTTAAGACGGTAATTCCCCGTAACGTACGGCTCGCTGAGGCGCCCAGTTACGGAAAGCCAATCGCCCTTTATGACCCCCGCTCTCGGGGTGCGGAAAGCTATGCCGAACTTGCAAAGGAGGTTTTGAACCATGGTTAGACAACCGCTCGGACGCGGGCTAAGTGCTTTATTGGGTGAGGATAAGCCGCCCGAGGCAAATTTGAATGAGATAGATATCGACCTCATCAGACCTAATCCGGACCAGCCCCGAACACGTTTTGCGGAAGCCGCACTGGAAGACCTGGCTCAATCAATCCGAGCCAACGGGGTGGTTCAACCCATTGTTGTCCGGACAAAGGGAGGTCATTTTGAGATCATTGCGGGCGAGCGCCGGTGGAGGGCCGCCCAGCGTGCGGGGTTACGGAAGATCCCCGCGGCCGTGAAGGAAGTGTCGGACGATAAACTTCTCGAATTGGCATTGATCGAGAATATCCAGCGCGAAGAGCTAAACCCGATCGAAGAGGCCAAAGCTTACCGCAAGCTTATTGGGAATATTGGACTTACGCAAGAAGCGGTGGCGGAAAGAGTAGGGCGTGATCGAACCTTGATCGCAACTTCGCTTCGGCTTCTGAAGCTGTCCGACGATATCCAAAAGCTGATCGAGGAAGGCAAACTCTCAGCGGGACATGGCCGTGCGCTATTGCTCACAGATGACATCGCCATCCAGCGGCGGGTAGCCCGATCGGTTATCGAAAAGTCCTTGTCGGTCCGGGAAACGGAGCGCGCAGTTCGTAATTCCGGTCAAAAACGGCGACGCAGTATCTTGAGCCCACGCCCGGATCCCGGCAAAGACCCGAATTTCGCTGCGGCGGAGACCAAGTTGAGACGACGCTTGGGAACCGCAGTGAAGATCGTTCCGGATGCGCGGGGTACCGGCGGCAAACTGGAGATCGAATATTACAATCAGCAAGACCTTGATCGGATCTATCAGACGATCATCGAATAGGAGGAATACTATGAAGCAAAGGCTAACGGAGATGGTTAGCTGTGCGGGTTGAGTGGCTAAACTCGCACCAGGCGACCTTGCTCAAGTCTTGAGCAAACTTCCGGCCCAATCCAATGAAAATGTGATCGTAGGTTTTGACACCGCCGACGACGCCGGAGTATTTCGCCTGTCAGACGATGTAGCGCTGGTACAGACACTGGATTTCTTTACGCCGGTAGCAGACGACCCTTTCGTATACGGTCAGGTCGCGGCGGTGAACTCGCTGAACGACGTTTATGCCATGGGAGGAACGCCCTTAACTGCTTTATCCATGGTATGTTACCCTCAACAAGGTGACTGGGATGTGCTTGGTGAGATCCTGGCGGGAGGCCAAACTGCGATGAACGAGGAGGGTGTAGTCGTGATCGGCGGGCACTCGGTCGACGATCAGGAAATGAAGTTCGGCTACGCCGTTACCGGGACGGTTCACCCCGACCACGTGATCACGAACGCCGGTGCTCGGCCAGGCGACGCTTTGATCCTTACTAAACCGATCGGCACGGGGGCTATCAACACGGCGGTCAAGCGGGGAATTGCGCGTCCCGAAACAGTCGATATTGCGATCCGGACGATGATAACATCCGCGGCCGCGGCCGCGAGGGTGATGCGAGAACTAGGGGCTAGCGCCTGCACTGACGTAACAGGTTTCGGACTTCTTGGTCATGCATATGAGCTTGCGAAGGCGAGTAACGTTACGATTGAATTGGAATCGGAACGTGTACCCCTATTGCCGGATGTACTCAACTTGATACGGGACGGAATGCTGACGCGCGGAGACAAGAACAATCGAGTCTATGTCGGCCCTACAGTGGTTATTTCGCCGACAGTGACATCTGAAATGCAAAGTGCATTATTCGATCCACAGACGGCGGGCGGTTTGCTGATAAGTATTTCCACGGATAAGGTTGATGAGTTCCTAACACGCGTCGGGGGCTCCGTACGTATCGGGTACGTCCATGAAAAAAGAGAAAAGCTGATCGAAGTCGCTTAGTACATCAAATAATTGTGTTTTTATTTATTCTCGAATCGATCGGAACGTCGGAGTTGATTCTAATCGGAATAATCGCGCTTATGTTTCTCGGGCCACGGAAGCTGCCGCAGATCGCAAAGACCATCGGAAAGACGATGGCCGACTTTCGCAATACCACAAACGAGTTTAAGGCCACGTGGCAGCGTGAAGTCGACTTCGAGGAAGAATTAAGCGCCTTGCGAACGGGCGACCTTGCTGAACCGGACTCATCACCGACGGTACCGAGAATCGATTCAGCTTCTCAAGAAACGAACACGATCGCTGCACCGAGAATTGAGGAAGCGGACGCTGACCGCTTCGACATCCACCCGGTCGAACAGTCTCCGGACACCGACGAATCCACAAACGAGGAAATCACGGGTGCGGGCGACGATCTGTCCGACAAGCGAAACTGGCTTTAATGACCGACTCCACGAATAACGAGCCTGACGCGCGAGGCGGCCAAATGTCGTTTCTCGAACATCTCGACGAGCTTCGAAAGAGGCTCGTGAACTCGGTCATCATAATCGTCATTGCGTTCGTTTTTTGCTTCTATTTTTCCGATCGTATCTTCGATTTCCTATCAGTCCCGATTCGCCGCGCTCTTTCCGAGGCCGAACGACGTGAACTTCCGATCCAGGGTCTTACCGGTAATGAAAGAGTGCTCGAACTTTCGAATCTGCGGGATGGCGACAGAGGCGTTTACGTTTTTGACAGGGCCACGAGGCTGGGCCAGAGCGTGATCGCTCCGGGAACGTCGGTGCAGGCGATCGTCGGGAAGGATTACGAGGGGGCGTCGGGAGTCTTCACCGCAGAACCGATCCTTACGAATAATGGCGTCATTCCGCAGGGCGTGCGCTTACCGATCGACCTCGAAGCGGATGCGAGCGTCGAACCGAGTGCCGACGAGAGGTTGATCGTAACGACCGCGCCCGAATCATTTACGCTTTACGTTACCGTATCCTTGTATGCGGCGATCGCCTTATCGATTCCGCTTCTT
>DASUSJ010000153.1:0-6048 GCA_036375155.1 Pyrinomonadaceae bacterium | reverse complement strand
AGAACCGCCCCATCCAGTTTGCAGAGTTCGAGCTCGATCTCGCCCACCGAAAGCTGTATCGAGATGGGAAACCGGTAGCTCTTTATGCGAAGGCGTTCGACCTTCTCGTGTTCCTGATCGAACATAACGGAGAGGTCGTTCCGAAGGGTGAGATCCTCGACACAGTGTGGGCAGATCAATTCGTTGAAGAGGCAAACCTTAGCGTTCAGATCTCGGCTTTGCGCAAAGCTCTCGGCGAGTCGAAAAACCAAACCCGCTTTCTCGTGACCGTGCCGGGCGTGGGTTACAAGTTCGTCGCGGACTTGCATTCACCTGGCGAAGATGTTGTGAGCGGAAAACACCGGGTTGAAGGCTACGTGCTGTCGGACGAGGACGGGGCGTCTAAAGAAGGGTCCCGGGAACGGCTGCCCCCGGGAAGAGCGGCGGTTCGAAACTGGATACTCGGTTTCACGGTTTTAGCTGTCGTCGCTGCCGGGCTGGTTGGCGGTTACTTTTACTTCAACTCAACTCAGAAACCGAAGATCACTTCCCTGGCAGTTCTTCCTTTCGTAAGCGAGGAACGCGCCGATCGCGAATACCTAGGGGAGGGACTGGCGGACAGCGTGATCCACTCGATTTCGGGCACGGCGGATCTGCGTGTTGTGTCGCGCAACTCCGCATTTCGCTTCCGCGGAAACGAACCTGACGCAAAAGCGATAGGTCGCGAACTGGACGTCGACGCGATATTGACCGGCCGCATCATCAACCAGGGGGAGAACCTGTCCGTCCGCGCGGAGCTTATCTCGACCGCTGACAACTCAGTCATCTGGGGCGAGAGTTTTACGCGGAAGCTCGCGGACATTGAGCGACTCCAGGGTGACATCGCCCGATCCATCTCTGAAAAACTGCGGCTTAAGCTCTCGAGCACGGGCACACACATTCTCGAGAAGAACCAGCCGGCAGACCCCGATGCGTATCAACTCTATCTCCACGGCCGTTTTCATTTGAATAAATTTACGGACGAAGGGTTTTTCAAAGGGCGCGACTACTTTCAGCAGGCGATCGACAAGGACCCGAACTACGCGCTCGCTTACGCCGGTCTCTCCGAAGCTTATAACCGGCTGTGCGGATACAACGCGATGCCGTCGAGCGAATGCTTTCCAAAGTCGAGGATCGCCGCGGAAAAGGCAATCGAGCTCGACGACGGTCTCGCGGACGCTCACGCAATGCTGGCTTCGACCAAGCATTTTTACGATTGGGACTGGCCCGGGGCCGAGAAGAATTTTCGACGTGCGATCGAGATAGATCCGAACAACGCCGAAGCCCACCAGCTTTTCAGTTACCATCTGACCGGAATGGGCCGCTTTGAAGAGTCGCTGGCGGAAATGCGCCGGGCGCACGATCTCGACCCTCTATCGATCGAGACGACCGTCGGCATCGCTGAGATACTTTACTTTCAGAAGCGTTACGACGAGGCGCTGGAGCAGGCGAACCGAGCTCTAGAACTCGACCGTAACGCCGGTTTTGTTCACTGGACGATCGCGAACATTTACCGGCAGAAAGGAATGTTGAATGAGGCTATTGCGCAATACGAGAGATCGATCCCGCTGTCCGGTGATAGCGCGGACGAACCGGCGTCACTCGCCTACGCGTATGCACTTGCCGGTCGAAAGGATGAGGCCCGCAGGATCCTGAAGGAACTGAAACAGCGCGCTGATCGACAATTCATCTCGCCGTGCGCTCTCGCGATCGTTCACTCGGGACTTAACGAGAAAGACGAGGCATTCGAGTTTCTTGAGCGGGCATACAGCAGCCGCGATTTCATGCTAACCCTTCTCAAGATCGAGCCGACCTTCGACCGGCTCCGCGACGATCCCCGCTATAGCGACCTAATGCGCCGCGTCGGGTTTTGAGCCTGACGCGGTCCGAACTCTTATTGAATGTAGTACGACGGCACGGGATTATCGCCGTTGCTGCCAAAGGCCGCTGCCGCGAACGCTCCGTTACCGCTGTTTAGCCGATACCAGACCCCGTTCGAAGGTCGGAAAACGGAAATGTCCGTCTTGCCGTCACCATCGAAATCCGCAGGCGCCGGGATATCGCCGGCGAGACCGAACCGCGCCGCCGAAAACGAGCCCGTCGAGCTTCGCAATACATACCAGACACCGGTTGACGGACGCCAGACGGCGATGTCAGCTTTTGAATCGCCGTCAAAATCACCGTTCAGCGGCATGTCACCCGCAAGACCGAAGTTGGCGGCAAAGAATCCACCGTCCGCGCTATTCAAGCGATACCACGTTCCGGTCGAGGGACGGAACAGATTGATATCGTCTCTGCCGTCACCATCGTAATCGGCCGGTACCGGCACATCGCCGGCGAGGCCAAAGCGTACGACCGATGTAGATCCGCTGCTTCTGAGCGAGTACCAGACGCCTTCGGACGGACGGAAGATGACGAGATCGGCCCTGTTATCGCCGTCCAGATCCGCGGGCACCGGAGTGTCGCCGGGCAAGCCAAACCCGATCGCGTCGGTCGTATTCGTCGAACTCATGAACCGGTACCAGACACCGCCGCGGAAAACCGCGGGATCCGATCTTCCATCGCCGTCATAATCCGCCGCGACCGGTTTATCGCCCGGCAGACCGAACTGGAACGCCGTGAAACCCGCTCCGCTGCGGCTTAGATACCAAACGCCACTGGACGGCCGGAACACGGAAATATCGGAACGGGCATCACCATCAAAATCAAACGGCGCGCCGGTCGCGGCAGGTGGTGTGGTCGGTGTTTCCGTCAGGCAGCTGCTGTTTGTAGAAACGTATGTCGTGATCACATTACGCGAGAACTCGCAGAACGAAAGCGGGGTTGAATTCGAAAGTGCCGCGTTCATCAAGCTGTTCGCGCAGTTCTGTGCAGCCTCGGCGTGATCGGCCCCCAAATTGTGCCCGAGCTCGTGAGCCGGGATCAGGAATTTGCCGGGAGCCCAGCCGATATAACCGCTCATGCCGTACGAGAAAGAGGGGATGCGACAGACGACGCCCACGTATGCAAGCCCGCGTGACAGCGCGCCGCTCTTCCCGCTAAACAGGTGCGTCGCATCGCGACCCACGTTTCCAAAATTGGCGTTCCAGTAGTTAACGAAGCTGGTGAGCATTCCGGGCATGTCGACCGCTCCGTACGGATCGGCGGACGACCATGTGTGCTGAAATACGACCTGGATCGAGAGATTGATCTCACTGTTATAAGTTCCCTCGACCATGTTGAGAATGCTGAGGATCTCGGCATTCGCCTGGGTGGCTCCGCCATGTGTGGTCACCCACTCGAGGTCCGCTTCGGTCGCGAGTTCGAGGATGCGGACAAGCATCGTACTCTCGGCACGCTGCGTGTCGACGAATTCCTGTCCGAAATCAATTTTGGTAGGCAGGTCCGATTCGCAAAAGAACGTGTCGTCTTTTCTTACCGAATCTTCTGCTCGGTACACAACAGAATCGCCGGGCGCCGCATGAGCCGAATACCTCGCGGCCGGTTCAATGAAGCGTCGGCCCCTACCCGCGCGTTCAAAGAAACCCTCGACCTTAAGGCCGTCGATGGTGAGGCGAACTTCTGAACCAGGTTCGCCGGCGATCTTTCCTTTGTAGGTAAGTACCCGCGGAGGCGCAACGTCGGTCGTTCCGAAGCCATTCGTGTCCTGCGCTCTATAGCTGCTTGCGCGAAGGTCGTTGGGTGTAACGACCAGTTCGTAGCTCGCACCGTCGGACCGAACGGTCAGGGTCTTGACCTCACCCTCGGAACGCAGCTCGTTCCCCGGAGTTATCCGCATGACATCGAATCTGGAAAATGACCGGTGAAGATCGTTTCGCAGATCCGAGTCTTGAGAAAAGGCTGTGATGGTGATGAGTATGCTGAAAATTACAGACAACGAGGCTCGAGCGCAAAAAAAGCTTGCTTTCATTCGTGAATCCTTTTATGAGAAAAGTAGTAACTACGGATTGAGCCGGCAACGGTTGAGAGACTGCCGGTCTATTAAAAGAAAACCCGTAACTGTATTTCTATTCCAGAATCCGCCGCCTGAGGTTGAGGGTACTCGCCGGGCGAACACATGTATTGGACATCAAATGATGCTGAAAAAACCGATCCGGTTTGCCTGGAAAATCTTGCCTCCTCGGCTTCGGCTTGGGATCATCCGCGCCACACAGCGGAAGTTTACAGTATCAGCAGCCGCAATCATAACGAATATGAAGGGTGAGGTTTTGTTACTGAATCACGTCCTGCGGCCCTTCTCCGGGTGGGGACTCCCGGGCGGATTTCTCTCGAAGGGAGAGCAGCCGGAAGCTGCGATCCGCCGCGAGATCATCGAGGAGACGGGCATCGAGCTGGACGAGCTGAGGATGTTCCGCGTCCGGACGCTCGGCCGTCATGTGGAGATACTCTTCGCGGCGAGAACGGACGGCGAACCCGAGGTCAGGAGCCGCGAGATCCTCGAGCTCGGCTGGTTCGATATCGAATCGATGCCCGAACAGATGAGCAGCGCGCAGAAGAAGATGATTCAGGAAGCGGTTAGTGGTTAGCGGTCAGCGGTCAGGGATTAGCGGTCAGCGGTTAGCAGTTAGCAATTAGCAATTAGCAATTAGTAGTTAGCAGTTAATAGTTGGCAGTTGACTAACACTACCCGCTAACCGCCTACCGTCAACCGCCACCCGCCACCCGCCACCCGCCACCCGCTAACCGCTGACTGCTGACCGCTGACCGCTGACCGCTAATTGCTTATCGCTGATTGAAAATCCCTTATCCGGTGTTTAAGATTGAGTTTCGTTTTTAGGAGCAAGAATGGATACAGGAACTGTTGATCTAGTCCCAACACCGGAATCGGTGATGGAAATTTTGCAGAAGACTGGTGCATATCGTCGGGGGCATTTTGTTTATCCGAACGGGAAGCATGCTTCGCACTACTTTCAGATGCCGCTTGCGTTTCGATACTACGACAACGCCCGAATCCTCTCGGTCGGCCTGAGCCGCCTTTTTCGGATGGAGAAGTCCATCGCCAGCCAACTGCCGAAGGTCTCGGTGATAAGCCCGAGCCCGGGCGGGATCATGGTCGCGTTCGGTGTGCGAGAGGCCCTCAACGCGGAACAGATCTACTGGGCGGAGATGGAAGACGGCAAACGGCAGTTCCGACAGTACATGGCGGATTCGGATGTCTACCCGGTGATCATTGTTGACGACATCGTCCGCTCGGGACGGGCGATAAAGGAGACGCTCGAGCTGTGCAAGGAGATCGGCGCCGAGGTCATCGGCTGCGGCGTTATCACAAAGTTCGAAGACGCCCCGAACGAATTCAACGGCATCCCCGTCAAGAGCCTCCTCAGTTTCGACGTGAATTTCTACGACACCGAGGAAGATTGGAAGAAATCCCGCAGCGCATCCGACGCGGAAGAAGAGAAGGTCAGGTTTTAAGTGGTGAGCGGTGACTGTCCAGCCTCACGGCCCTGACCGAGCCAGGAGCGGTAGCGGCCCAAAAGCTCCCCTCCTTGTTTAGGAGGGGTGGCAGCCGCTTCGGCTGACGGGGTGGTAGTTAAGCCAAAATCAGATTCCCAAAAAGCTCCCCTCCTTTTTTAGGAAGGAGCCGAGGCTTCGTGAGGCGGGGCGGTTGTTAAACAAGATCATGTTCCCCGTTGCGGGCTGTTAGTTGAACCAAAATCAGATCTCTCCCATGAATCGAGTCAAGCCGAACCATCCGAGCGCACGGCCGTCGAGACGTAACCGGCCCAATTCTCGTCCGTGTCTTCAAACATTCCGCACTGAACTTCGGAAACATCTGACGCCAGCAGAGGCGAGCCTATGGAAATCCCTGCAGAGATCGAAACTCGATGGAAGAGAATTTCGACGTCAACACAGTGTCGGCGATTATATTCTCGACTTTTACTGTCCGGCTGAAAAGTTAGCAATTGAACTGGACGGTCAAGTGCATCGAAGCGAGCTTGCACGGCTTTATGATCACGAGCGCAAAATGTTCTGGCGCGAATACGGAATCAAAGTCGTGAGATTTGAGAACCGTTTAGTGTTTGATGAGCT
>DASUSJ010000152.1:0-13445 GCA_036375155.1 Pyrinomonadaceae bacterium | reverse complement strand
TCGAGTCTGAGCGGTAATGGATGAACATCCGGCAATAGCAAATGCGAAGATCACTGCGATCGAACGGATCCTCATATCGTGCCTCCTTGACCCACGTGAACGGCGTATGATCATTCTGCAACAATACAACAGAAAAGGGATGAAGACAGTGTCTTCATCCCTCATTCTTCAACTTCACCCTTCGCTTACGCGGTTGCCGGATTGTTCGGCGTGATAGGTGGAAGGATCGGCTTCTTGAAGCGACTCTTGCTCTCCTCAGTTTCCGGAGTTCCGTCGTCATCCGTTGCAGCCGGTTTCGGATCATCACCATTGACCGGAAGACCAGCGATCACGCGTCTCATCTGTGCACTGTCGAGGGATTCATGCTCAAGCAGAGCCTCCACGAGCCGGTCCATCGCTTCGCGATTGTCCTGAAGGATCTTGGTCGCGCGAGCGTACTGCTCGGAAACGATCTTCTTAACTTCCTGATCGATCTTGATGGCAGTGTCTTCCGAAAAGTCTCGGTGCTGTGCGATCTCGCGGCCGAGGAAGATCTGCTCTTCCTTCTTGCCGAATGCTAGCGGCCCAAGCTCGGACATCCCGTACTGGCAAACCATCGCACGGGCAAGCTCGGTCGCCTTCTCGATGTCGTTTGAGGCTCCGGTTGTGACCCGACCGATGAACAATTCCTCGGCGATGCGCCCGCCCATGGAGTTAGCGATCATCGCTTCGAGCTCTTCTTTGGTCCGCCCGAGAATATCCTGCTCGGGGAGGAAGAATGTCACACCGAGTGCACGCCCGCGGGGCACGATGGTTACCTTGTGCACCGGATCACTCTCGGGAATATTCATACCGACGAGTGCGTGGCCTGCCTCGTGGATCGCCGTCAGACGCTTCTCCTTGTCGGAGATGACCATGCTCCGGCGCTCGGGTCCCATCAAAACCTTGTCCTTTGCGAACTCGAGATCGTTCAGGGTCACGACCTTCTTGTTCTGACGAGCAGCGATCAAAGCCGCTTCGTTCACCAGGTTTGCAAGGTCGGCTCCGGTAAAGCCCGGGGTTCCCCGTGCGATAACGTTAACATCGACGTTTTCGTCAAGCGGGATCTTTCGCGTATGGACCTTCAGGATCCCTTCCCGTCCGCGAACGTCCGGGTAGGAAACGACAACCTGCCTATCAAATCGTCCTGGCCGAAGCAACGCGGGGTCAAGAACATCGGGTCTGTTGGTCGAAGCCATAAGGATGACGCCGTCGTTCGATTCGAAACCATCCATCTCGACCAGAAGCTGGTTGAGCGTCTGTTCGCGTTCATCGTGTCCGCCCCCGAGGCCTGCGCCGCGGTGACGTCCAACGGCGTCGATCTCATCGATAAAGATGATGCACGGGGCGTTCTTCTTGCCCTGCTCGAACAGATCGCGAACACGGCTTGCACCGACACCGACGAACATTTCGACGAAGTCCGAACCCGAGATCGAGAAGAACGGAACGTTCGCCTCACCTGCTACCGCCTTCGCAAGAAGGGTTTTTCCGGTTCCCGGAGGTCCCATCATCAGAACGCCCTTCGGGATCTTTCCGCCGAGCTTCTGGAATTTCTGCGGGTCTTTCAGGAACTCGATGATCTCCTGCAGCTCTTCCTTCGCCTCGTCGACACCCGCGACGTCCTTAAAAGTGACTCGCTTTTGCTGATTGTTGAGAAGCTTTGCCTTCGACTTACCAAAGCTCAATGCTTTGTTTCCACCCGCCTGCATCTGACGAAGCGTGAAGGCGAGGAATCCGATCAGAAGCAGGAACGGCAGGGCCTGGATCAGGATGAGCCATCCGAGCCCGCTCGAGGCTTCTTCTTCGTTGGTTACGATCTTGGAACTGGGATTCTGCTTATTAAACTCGTTGACCGTGGTAGCCAGCAGTTCACGTGTCGGGTCGCTGCCGATCCGCGTCACGAACTTGTTACCGCTAAGGTCCGTAAATTCGACAGCGGACTGTTTGAACAGGGCGTCCTTAAACTCCTTGTTCTCGATCCGCGTTATTGCCATGTCGATGCTCAGGTCCTGCGCCGCCTTTGTCTGCCTGCTCTGCAGAAACCAGACGAACGACAATGCGCCGGAAATTATCACCAACCACAACAGAACCTGTTTTGCTTTAGAACTCAATTTATAGCCTCCAATCCACTTTCATCCACGAAAGCTTTTTTGCCAATGCGATTGGATGAAAGTTACCAAACGCGAGTTGTTCCGTAATAAGGCCGCCGGGCCCGGAACGCCAATGCTCGATTGTAGTTGTCAAGGGGTCATTTTTCAACCTTTATGTTCGAGTACGTAAGCCGCCCGCCGTGCCTGCTGACCCTGCCGCCTCCAGGTAATTCTACGGTTTTCCCACTCCTTTGGCTCAGTACCAAACGTTCCATTCCTTCGATATGTTTCAGTTGCAAACCGCGAAGATTTCCACGCATTCGACGGACCCATGCCCGCAACTGCGAGTAAAGCTCGGCCTTTGCGAGGGATCGGAGATTGGCAATGCTCAATGTGGTATCGCCTGCAGGCCCGTTCAGGTCGTCACTGGGCTTCAAGATCCGGGATGTCCGGGCGAGTGTCTCGACAATCCTCGGATTTAGCTCGGCGAGCGCCGGCATTATCACCTTACGAAGTCTGACCCGAGTGAACCTTTCGTCCTCGTTCATCGCGTCAAGCCGATACTGGATACCACGCTCAGCGCAAAAGGACTCGGTGTCGCCGCGTGTGGCCCATGTCAAGAGTGGTCGTATAAGCAAGATTCCCTGATCAAGTTCCCGCACCGGCGGCATCCCGGTAAGCCCTTCCGGACCGCTGCCGCGTATTAAGTTCATGAGGAGCGTCTCGGCCTGATCATTCTGTGTATGAGCGACGATTACGCCGAAGGCGCCCATCGACTGAGCGGTTTCTCGCAGGAACTTGTATCGGGCGTCACGAGCGTTTTGTTCGAGATTGCCCTTTTTTGCGAGCCGTGCTGTACCCGAGACGAATTCAAGACCAAGCTTTTCCGCCTGTTGTCTGACAAACTCCTCGTCATCATCGCTTTCCCGTCCACGTAGCCGGTGATTGAGATGTGCGACGATCACCCGAAGCTGAAGCTTGTCCCTCTTTACAAGATCGTGGATCGCTAGCATCAAGCTCATCGAGTCGGCACCGCCCGAAACCGCGACCACGACCGAGGCACCGGAAAACGGCAGGCCGAGCTTTCGCCATTCGGTGATCAGACTGCGAACGAACTTGTGCATGTTAAATCCGAGATCCGAGATCGAGATCCACGTCATGAGATCTGAGGTCTGTATCAACCGAGGGTCTGACCTTCATTCAAGCTGTTCTTGGCGGGTTCGCGGTCAACGATTTTCGAGCTGCATCCAACGCCTCCGCCACCCGTTCGGTCGATGTCCCCCCGGTTTGCGATTTTGCATCGAGCGTAGATTGAAGGGACAACGAGTCGAACACATCGGCCTCGATCGTCTCGGAATAGCTCCGGAATTCCTCGAGGGCGATCTCATTAAGCTCCCGGCCGCTCTCGATGGCAAATAGCACCAGGCGGCCAACTGTGTCGTGGGCGTCGCGGAACGGCATTCCCTTTTTCACCAGATAATCCGCCAGCTCTGTCGCATTCAGGAATCCGTTCGTAGCCGCCTCTCGGGCTCGGTCCTCGTCCACACTGAGGTTATCGAGGACGATCGCCGAAACCGCGATGCAGGACAGGACTGTGTGGACCGTATCGAAGACGGCTTCTTTGTCTTCCTGCATGTCTTTGTTGTATGCGAGCGGAAGTCCCTTCATTGTCGCCAGGAGCGCGGCGTGATGTCCGAAAACTCGTCCCGCCTTTCCCCGCACCAACTCAAGGGCATCCGGATTTTTTTTCTGCGGCATCAGGCTAGATCCGGTCGAAACCTTATCGGCCAGCTTTACAAATGCGAATTCGGAAGAGCAGTACAGGATCAGGTCCTCAGCAAGACGTGAAAGATGCATCATCAACAGCGACGATGCACCGAGGAACTCGATCGCAAAGTCGCGATCCGAAACTGCATCGAGGCTGTTTTTCGAGACCGCATCGAACACCAACTCGCTTGCGATCGCGTCACGATCAGTAGAAAAACTCGCGCCCGCCAGTGCTCCCGAACCGAGCGGCAGGACATTTAAACGACGTCGGGCGTCCGCGAGCCGTGCGCGGTCCCGGGTAAGCATCTCGTAATACGCCAGACACCAGTGCGCCCACCGGACAGGCTGCGCGCGCTGCAGGTGGGTATAGCCGGGAAGCACTGCGGAGCGATGCCGTTCGGCCGCGTCGATCAGACTCTGCTGCAGCGTAACCAGAACGTTTGAGATCTCGTCGATCTCACCACGAAGCCAGAGGCGAAAGGCGGTCGCGACCTGATCGTTCCGGCTCCGGCCGGTGTGGAGTTTTTTTCCGGCGTCTCCGATCAAGTCAACCAGCTTCGACTCGATAAAAGAGTGAACGTCCTCGGCGTTACTCTCAAAAAACGAATCATCGGTTGCGGCCGTTTCAAGAAGGCTGCGGAGCCCGTTGATGATCGCGGTGACTTCGTCCATCGAGAGAACGCGCGCGCGCCCCAGACCGTTCGCATGTGCGATGCTCGCCTGGACGTCAGCCTCGAACAAGCGCTGGTCGAAACGAAACGAGTTATTGAACTCGCGAAACGTTTCGTCAGGAGCCTCGGTAAACCTGCCTCCCCAAAGATTTTTCGGTGGATCAGCCATCTGACAAATGCCGCTCAAAACAGCTTGATGCCCAGGAGGTCGAGCGCCTGGCCTACGAGCATCACGAGCACAGCGATTGTAATCATCGCGAATGTCCCCCAGCCAAGCAAGTTATAGACGGGCGTATTTTTCAGCTCGCCGGTGAGTTTCTCGTTGTTGATGAGAATGAGGATGAAAACCAGGATTATCGGTAGCAGAACACCGTTCAGCACCTGTATCCCGACAAGCAGAGGAAAGATAGGTATGTCGGGGATAAGGGCGACACCGGCTCCGAGTACGATAAAAGCCGTGAACAGCATGAAGAACGCTCTTCCGCGCCGGTAGTCGAGATTGACGCCTTTAGGAATTCCGAAAGCCTCGCTTACCGCGTACGACGTCGCAAGCGGCAAAACACCGCCGGCCAGGAGCGATGCACCGAGAAGCCCGACGGCAAACAGCAAAGCGGCCGAGTTTCCTGCGACCGGCTCAAGCGCTTTCGCCGCGTCAGCGGCGCTTTCGATCTCGTGCTGCCCGACGACGTAAAGCGTCGCCGCAGTCGCAACGATCATCGAGATCGACATCAGGTTCGAAAAGACGGAGCCGGCGTAGGCGTCGAGCCGCTCGGGACCATAATGTTTGCGCGCAGCCCCGCGCTCGACCGTCGAGCTCTGTTGAAAGATCTGGATGTACGGCGTGATAGTCGTACCAAGGACGCCGACGAGGAGAAAGATGTAGTCCGATTCGAACCTGATGGTCGGCACAACCGCCCCTTTTGCAACAGCTCCCCAATCCGGCCCGCTCAATATTGCCGCGAGCGGGTAGGCAAAGAAGACGAGCGTCATCAGAAGAAAGATCTTTTCGACCCGTGCGTAGGAACCGAAGATCACCAGATACCAAAGCGCGGCCGCTGCGATGGGCACGGAGATGTATCGAGTAACCCCCAGCAGCTCCGATGCGGCGCCGATCCCGACAAACTCACTTATCGTGACCCCGCCATTAGCGATAACTATGATCACGATCGCAAATAAGGTCCAACCTGCCCCGAACCGCTCGCGGATAAGATCCAGGAGCCCGCGGCCGGTAGCGGCCCCGAGCCGCGTGCACATCTCCTGCACCACGGCGAAGGAAAGCGTCAGCACGATCATCACCCAGATCATGTCGTAGCCGAACTTCGCACCGGCTGAGCTGTACGTCGCGATCCCGCCGGCGTCATTACCGGCCGACGTCGCTATCAATCCGGGACCGAGGATCACAAGCCATTTCCAGATCCCGGTCGGCGGAAGGCGGAGGCCGCGCAGATAGATACTCCGGCCCCGAATGTTGAGACGCACACCGGTCGGTAACGCTTTGGGCGCACTTATCAGGCCGGCGCGTTCGACCTCTTCTATTGGTTCAAGCCCTTCGACGGATTCCTTATTGATCATGAGAAGACCCTCAACGGCCCCAGCCGCGGCACGAGAAGCGATACCGCAGCCGCGATGGTCATCGCGCCTATGAGCCTCCCGTTAGTGTTTGTGACGGGCATCGCCTCGAGCTGTCCGCTGACTATTTGGTAAGCCGCGTCGGCGGCGGAATCAAACGGGTTGAGTGTTTCGAGATATGGGTCCATTAGATCTTTTAGTTGCGCATCCGCATTTGCCGTGAGCAGTTCGCGAAGTGAGACAGCGCCCAGGAGCTTACCGTCTGGTTGGTCGTCTACGAGAAATACCAGCGAATTGAAATGGACAGTCTTGATCCGATCGGTGACCTTTGCCTGTGCGTCGCCCGCTGTCAGATCAGCAGGCAGAGCGATCAGATCGTTTATCATCACGCCGCCGACGCTGTCCTCGGGATAGCGAAGGAGTTCGATGACCTGTTCACGTCGCTCGGGCGGGAGCTTTGAAACATAGCGCCTGAGAGTGTCGACGTGAAGCCGCCCGACAAGATCGGTCGCAAGATCGGGTGACATCAGCTTGAGCAGATCGATCGCCTCGTCTTCATCCAATTCTTCGATCACTTGAAGCTGGCGTTCGGTCGACATTGCCTGAAGTACATCAGCGGCTTTTTCGTCCGGCAGAAGCTTCAGCAGTTCTGCCGCGTGAAGATACGGCACGTAATCGGCGAGTCGTGCGATCTCGCCCGCCGGCAGGTGGTTGATCCGAAGACGGTAGCCCGCGCCGTTGTCCACTGCCTCAGGATCACCGCGCAAAAACTCTACGTACTTCCAGTCAAAGATAGAGGCACGATCAATACGTCCGATGAGCCCTCGCGTTACGCGTCGGATCAATGCGGTGAGACCTGCTTCGGCTCCTTTCAATCGCAGTGCACCGTCTTCCTGTTTAAGCCAGAGATCACAAACACGGGTCGTGCGGCGGCCGAGCAGGTCCAGCACGAGCGCGTCCATCAGATCACGTGAGAGAAGAACATCGCCGTGGTCATCACCCGCCTTGCTGGAATCGAGATCTTCTATTTCAATGGTCTTCCGGCGTCGATCAAGGTGTTTCACATCCTTCCACTCGATCTCGCGCAGCTTCCCATCGTGGTGAAACAGAACGTGCGTGACGGGTGGGTAATCGTCCTCGAGAAGTGCAATGCAGAGGTCTGCCAACGGCGCGCGTCGCTTCTTTGAATCCTCGATCTTGAAACGCAGAAGCTCTGTAAACATCGCCATAATTGCCAACCCTCCCAAATCGCTGTAATTTTAATTTACTGCATAAGTAGTTGGAGAGAAACACTTTTATTCGCGAGATGCGCAAATCCATAAACAAGATCGTACTGGCATACTCCGGCGGGCTCGATACGTCCGCGATGCTGCTGTGGCTGAAGGAGACGTACGATTGCGAGGTCGTCTGTTATTGCGCCGATGTCGGCCAGGGCGAAGAACTGACCGGTCTCGAGGAAAAGGCGAAGGCAACCGGCGCGTCGAAGCTCTACGTCGAGGACCTGCGTGAAGAATTCGTCCGCGATTTTGTCTGGACGGCCGTCAAGGCGAACGCGCTTTATGAAGGCGTATATCTGCTCGGTACATCGCTCGCACGACCGGTGATCGCTAAGCGCCAGATCGAGATCGCGCAAAAAGAAGGTGCGGATGCTGTCGCCCACGGCGCGACCGGAAAGGGAAACGATCAGGTCCGCTTCGAGTTGACGTACTACGCGCTTCAGCCGGACATCAAGGTCGTCGCCCCGTGGCGTCACTGGGAATTCAAGGGACGGGCCGATTTGATCGCGTACTGTCAACAGCATGGGATTCCCGTCACGGCGACTGCCGAGAAGCCGTACTCGACGGACCGGAACCTGATGCACATATCCTACGAAGGCGGGATACTCGAGGACCCGTGGAGCGCACCGCCCGAGGACATCTTCCTGCTGACCAGATCGCCCGAGAATGCGCGCGACAAAGCCGAGGAGATCGTGATCACATTCGAAAAAGGCGAACCGGTCGCGATCGACGGCGAGAAGTACGGCGCGGTCGACATGCTCTCGAAATTGAATCACCTCGGCGGCGAGCACGGCATCGGTCGGGTCGATCTCGTCGAGAACCGTTTCGTCGGGATGAAGTCACGCGGCGTGTATGAAACTCCCGGCGTCACGATCCTGCAGGCCGCGCACCGCGCGCTCGAATCGATCACGATGGACCGCGAGGTCATGCGGTTGCGAGATTCGCTCGGGACAAAATTCGCCGAGTCGGTCTATTACGGATTTTGGTTCGCACCTGAGTTCGAGATCCTCCGCTCCATGATCGAGCAGACGCAGGAAACCGTATCAGGTGATGTGCGGCTGAAACTCTACAAAGGCAATGTCATCGTGACCGGGCGCAAATCACCACACTCGCTCTATCGCGAACGCGTCGTCACGTTTGAGGACGATGCCGGGGCGTATGATCAACACGACGCGGAGGGTTTCATCAAGCTGCAGGCGTTGAGATTGAGATTGAGGAAGATGGAGTGATCCCATTTGGGATTTGGGATTTGGGATTTGGGATTTCGTACGTTGCCTCGGGGCTGCCACCTAAGGAGAAACCCGACCGGTAGGGACGGTGTTCTTGACGCTCTCGACAAGTAGCCAGAGACTTGATCGATTTCGACACTTGGCTCGAGATAAAGGGTGAAAATCGCTCGATGAGGATGAATGACCGGATGTTGGAGACACCTCCCACCGGTCGGGTTTCGGCCCAATTGTCGATCGGTTGAGAACACCCTCCCTACCGGTCGGGTCTCTGCCTGTTGTAAAGCCACAATTGTCGATCGGTTGAGAGTAACACTCTCCCGGGTAATATTTGCTCCACATGAGAATTCAAACCGGCATCGCCGGCTAGCCTGCGGAAATCCTCTTCCCGAAACCCCTTCTTTATCGACAAGGACCCGTCATGCCTTACCAGCGGCGAGATTCGAAAGACGAAACAGAGAAGTTTGTACCCGACGTAAGTGACCGGGTCGCGATGCAGGTCGATGACGACGATGCCGCGGCGCGCGACGCGCGTCATCTCTCTTAGCACGTCAGGGATCTGTTCGTCTGTCAGGTGGTGGAAGAAAAGGGACGAGATCGCGTAGTCGAATGCGGCCTCGGCGAACGGCAATTGGAAGGCGTCCCCCTGCACCGATGCGATCTCGGGAAAACCGGTCGATTCGGATCGTGTTGTAGACGACGAGATCGGATTCAGATCGATCCCGGTAAGCGAAGCCTTGCGGCCGCTCTTCTCGGCAAACTCCGCGATTATCCGCAGCAGCTCACCCGATCCGCAGCCAACATCGAGAACGCTGAACTCGCGCAAGTTGTCACGCTCGATCGCGCGCAGCAAAGTTTTTTTCAAAGCTCGCCTATCGCCAAAATAGCGATTGATGAAGGCGATCTCGCGGAGGAATGTCGCATACTCCGCCGGTGTGTAATCGCCGGTGTCGATCCGCTCAAGTTCGGTGATGCGCTTTTCGAACACAGTTGAGGATACCAGTTAGCGAGGAGGGCGACGATATGGGTCGGTACCGCCCGCGTGAGCGGGTGGTCGAGTTTGCGGAATGGAAAAACTCTTTGCTCAAGCGCCGCACCACCCGCTTACGCGGGCGGTAGTGACCTGTGTCACAGGCAGTCTCCTTTCCCTTAGCCGAGGAATCCCCGGAAGCTGGACTTACTCACCGAGTACTTCGGGAAGAGTGAATTCAAATCCCTGGTGCCGAGATGTTTCGAAGCAACCTCAGCAAACACATCACGGAAGTCGGTGGTTACCGCAAGATCTCGTCCTTCGTTCAATTGGTCGCTACGAAGCCCTTTCCACTCACCATAAACCTTTCCACCTTTGACCGAGTTTCCAAGCACGAGCATCGCGTTGCCGTGACCGTGGTCAGTGCCGCGGCTGCCGTTTTCCCGGGCTGTTCGTCCGAACTCAGACATCGTAAGCACGACGACGTCGTCCATTCGCGCTCCGAGATCGGTTCCGAAGGCGGCGGTGGATCCCGCAAAGTCACGTAGCAGGTTAGCAAGCTGCCCGCGGGAGCCGCCCTGGTTAAGGTGCGTGTCCCAGCCGTTCGTTTCCGCGAACGCTACTTCCAGTCCAACGCCGGCCTTTATCAACTGGGCGATCTGTGCGAGCGAACGACCGAGCTGCGAATTCGGATAAACAGCTCCGTTCTCCGGCTTATATTGCGCCGGGTTTGCCCGCTTCAAAAAGTTAACGGCCTCGAATGTTTCTTTTCCGGTTTCGCCCAGAGTGTCTTTCGCGTTCTGCTGGTAGAGCCCTTCGAATCCGCCTTTGAGATCGCCCGTGTAGAGTCCCGCCCTGATCGAGAAATCAGAGAGGTTGGTCATCGCGACCGATGGAGCGCGGCCGTACAATGCCCGCGGAAGAGCCTGCGTCATCGCGACAGCGCGAAATGGTGAATCGTTTTTTGCGGCGGCGTTTTGGACCGCACGGTTCAGCCATCCATCCCGGGTGCCTTTGTAACCTGGCGTTCCGGATTCCATGTAGTCCTGCGCATCGAAATGCGAGCGAGTGTTGTCGGGCGAACCTGATGAGTGGATAACAGCCAGCTGTTTCGACCGCCAGAACTTCTCGAGCGGTTGCATCATCGGGTGTAGGCCGAAAAAGCCGTCCAAGTCTATCGCTCCTTCCGATTTGCCAGGCTGGGGTATCGCGATACTCCGTCTGAGTTTGTAATACTCGACATCGGCGTGCGGGACGATCATGTTCAGACCGTCGACCGCTCCGCGTTGAAAGATAGTTACGAGAACTTTCTTCTTGCCGTATCCCTTAGCGAGTTCTTGTGCGGCTGCAAACTGGTGCAGAAATTCCGGCGCCGCGGCCATCAGGCCGAAGCTCGCCAAACCAATGCCACCAGATTTGAGGAAATAACGCCTATCCATAGATAATCACCGCCCGCTTTTTCCGAGCACGTTCCTAAGACGCTCTGCGACGAAGAAAGGTCGTCAAAAGTTTTCGGCTGAGTGAGGGCTCGCGTGGCGAGCGGCAGGCATAGAGTCGTAGCGTGAGCTGGGGTTAGGCGGGAATAGAATAGAGGTCGCGAAGCGATCGACAGCCTTTGACATCAAATCTGCCGCTCGCTGGGCAGCTTGTTCACGGTCACGGGTTTTCGCCAGCTCACGCTGTGGGCTGTATTATCTCGCTAGCTACGCGAACTCACTCCCGCTGGGAACCCCTGTGTCCGCCCGCCGGGATAAACGCAATTGGGCTTATCGCTGCGCCACTGTCGTCGAACCGGTAAATCCAGCATCCCTTAACGCGACCTGTCCCATCCGAGTAAAGTTCATCGACTCGGCAAGGATCCGCGCCGCTTCTTCCGGCGCGTGAAAGCCCATCGAGTTCTCAGCCTCGACAAAATCGAGATAAAACTGGGCCTTCCTTTGAAAATCCCGGGCGGCCGCGAGCTGTTGTTCACTCATTCCCCGTTCTCTTGCGGATCTTAGATCGCCAATCAACTGAACCAAGGCGTCCATCGCAAGATTGCGGAGCGCGAACGTGCGGCCCTGGATAGTTTCAACACGGAACTTCAACTCGTCCTCGGTGGCTTTGTGACACGTCTGGCAGGACATGTTAACGCTGAGCAGGGGACTCCGGACATGATGATTGCTGATCTTCATGGCACCTTCCCGAGTGTAGGGCATATGGCAGTCGGCACACGAAACGCCAGCCCGGGCGTGGATTCCCTGGTTGTACATCTCGAATTCCGGATGCTGCGCTTTCAGGGCGTTCGCGCCGGTCTGAGCGTGTGTCCAGTCCTTGTGTCCGACCGAATCGTAATAGGCGGTTATGTTCTCGACCTTTAAACCGTTCTGCCACGGATAAGTAAGGGTCTTCTCGGCGCCCTTGAAATAATATTCGACGTGGCATTGGCCGCAGACGTACGTGCGCATCTCCTGGCGGGTGGCATCTCGATTGACTTCGAAATTCTGTACGCCCTGGGCGGCTTTGACGTAACGAATGGCTTCCATAAAAGCAGGTCGCGTCACGCGCAGCTGCATCGTTTGTGAATCGTGGCAATCGATACACGCCACCGGATGAGTTACCTGCTGCCGAGCTTCGACGTACGGCATCTTGTTCAGCTCATTGAAACCTTTGACAAGGTCGCCACCCCCTAGCCGTTTATAGGCTGCGTAAGCGGACGCGTGGCAGTTGATGCACGTCCCAGGCTGCTGCGTTACCTGTTGGCGTTGAGTGAACGTCTGATCGTCGAGCATATACGCGTGACCGCGCTCTTCTCGAAAGTCGACCGCGAACGCGTAGCCGTCCCACATTGTTTTGAGTCTCGGATCTTCTTCCAGGCGGGACTGTGCAACGATCGAACGCGGGTCGGCCTGGTCCGGTGTCTGCTGCACAGCCTCACTTCCGCCATACCGGGTACGTACCTGATCAACGGTTCGTTTATACCCGTCGTATTGCAGCGGAAAATTCTTTCCCCAGATCTCCGGATCTACCGTGTCATCAGTCAAGTCCACGACCCTGAAGAAAGGGTTTCGTGCTTCCTGCTTGCGCTCGATGATGTTCGTGAGCATTGCTACACCGGCGATCGCGGCAATGAATGCGACGAAAGCAACCAGCACGACGACCTTTAGCCCGTAAAGGCGTGGCCGTTTTGTTTTATCTTCTGATTCGGCAACTGTCTTTTCTTCTTCAGCCATATTCTCGCAGCGATCAGATCGCAATTTTTATCAATGCATATGTCCGACCGAGCGGTGGCATCGGATGCACGAAACATTCTCATCGAAATGCTCACGGGGCACGGAGACGGTGATAGATTCGACCATTGCCTGGTGACAATATCTACACGACTCTTCGGTCACCTGCCGGTTTCGCTCGGTTATCTGGATCGGTTCATGGAAGCCGCCGGTCGTAAAATAGTATGAATGCCAGAAGCCGTTCGACGCCTTGGTGTAGTACTTCCCGACGAAATTATGCGGCGTGTGACAATCGTTGCAGGTCGCGACGGTGTGATGGCTAGACTTCAGCCACCCGTCGTATTGCTCGTTCATGACGTGGCAGTTCGCGCACGCGCCCGGATCATTGCTCATGTACGAATATCCCTTCGCATACACGAAAGTGTACAGACCGATGCCGGTCGCCAGTCCAACGGCGACCCCGATAATGATCAGTTTTAGCAACTGAATATTCATCTTTCCAGACGTTTACCGTAATTCAATTCTGGGTGACTCGCATCGGAAGGTCAAGATTTGGATATTTTCGGAGAGTAGGCTGGTCGAATCGATTCTCATGCACGGCCACGAATTTTAGCGAGTGCCGTGACTCTCCGTGTACTCCCTGCGCTG
>DASUSJ010000151.1:0-12447 GCA_036375155.1 Pyrinomonadaceae bacterium | reverse complement strand
GTTTTCCTCGTACCCGGCATCAGCGGCACGAGGACTTCATCGATGGACGAATCAAGCGCATCGAACAAATGAGGATTCCCCTTTTTCCGAAAACCGGCCAGCGAAGATTCCATCTTCTTCGCATCGTCGGTCCATTCCTGTACGATCTCCGCCTTCTCGTCGTAAGCGATGACAAAAAGCTGATCGCCGTCGAAGATCTCGTACGCGAATTCCATCGTCGCTTTTTTCAGCTTCTCGACATCTGCGGGAAGCGTTTGCGAATTATCCACAAGTAAAAGGATCCGTGACGGTGAAGGATCAAAGCTGAAGTTGCGGATCTTCTGTTCGAAGCCGTTTTCGTAGAGTGCGAGGTCTTCTATCTTGATCGGGTCGGTCTTACCGTCGGTCCGCAAAGCAGTAACGCTGAGCAGTGTGCCGTCCAGATCACCGCCCTTCGCGCTGTGGCGTGACTGCCCGACGCCGCAGATTGCCATCGCCAGAAGACAAATACCGACACGTACCGCATTTTTGGAGGCAAAATTCACTCTAATCGCTTTTCGAGCCACTTCCTTTTTTCCCGGCTGGCGCAGGCTCACTCTTGGGTTTTGATGCACCGTCCGACTTATCAGTTGATTCGCCGCTAGGGGCTTTTTCAGATTTCTCGCCGGATTTGATCTTCCCTGCGCCTTTTCCCGCGTAGTCGGTTACATACCAACCAGCACCTTTGAACTGAAATCCGGAAAGCGACCACTGTTTCTCGAGCGACCCACCACACTTTTCGCAGGTCTTTAACGGCTCTTCGCTCAGGGATTGCCGCTTTTCGACGATCGCGCCGCAATCCTTACATCTGTACTCGTAAATAGGCATCTTTCTTAATTGTGAACGGTGAGCGGTGAACAGTGAATGAAAGAAAGGTGTTCGAGCACCTCTTCATTTATCATTCATCATTCACCATTTACCACTGCTCTTACCAGTTTGTCGCCGTGTTCTTCTCAACTTCGACAACATGCTCAACCAGGAAACGTTCGGCATCGATGGCGGCCATGCAGCCAGTGCCGGCAGCTGTTACCGCCTGGCGGTAATAAGAATCCTGTGCGTCGCCGGACGCAAAGACGCCGGGGATGTTTGTCTTCATGGTGCGGCCCTCCGTCTTCAGATAACCGACTTCATCCATCTCGAGCACTCCTTTGAACAGATCGGTGTTCGGCTTGTGACCGATGGCAACGAATACGCCCTGCGTCGGATAGGTGGTTGTGTCCTGGGTCTTATTGTTGTAAAGAGTCACGCTCTCAACACCGGTTTCCTTCGATCCGTGGATCTCCTTGACCTCCGTGTTCCAAAGAATCTCGATCTTTTCGTGAGCAAGTACACGTTCCTGCATGATCTTTGAAGCACGAAACTCATCGCGACGATGGATCAAAGTCACCCTCGACGCGAACTTCGTTAGGAACAGCGCCTCTTCCATCGCGGTGTCGCCGCCGCCAACGACCACGATCGGCTTGTCGCGGAAAAAGAACCCGTCGCATGTCGCGCATGCAGATACGCCATTTCCGCCGAGACCTTCCGGCACGGGGGCCTCGCCCGGAATACCGAGCCATTTTGCGGAGGCTCCGGTCGAGATGATAAGGGTGTCCGCCTTGATCACGGTCGTGATATTTTCGCTGTCCTCACTTTCCTTTCCGTAAAGCGTAAAAGGCCTCTGGGACAAGTCGACCTTGTCAATCCAGACATTGATGATCTCAGTCCCGAATCGAAGAGCCTGTTCGCGAAACTCGTCCATTAAGATAGGCCCCATTATCCCGCCTTTGAACCCGGGATAATTTTCGACATCCGTTGTGATAGTTAGTTGTCCACCGGGTTGGGGGCCATCGATCACGAGCGGCTCGAGCTGCGCCCTCGAGGCATAGATCGCCGCGGTCAACCCAGCCGGACCCGACCCGAGGATCACGACCTTTCGTCTCATCTCTGTCTTCGACATCGTGTCTGCCATGTTCTCCAAAGCTTTAAAATTGAAACAGTTGCTATGTCTGTAGTATAACTATCGCGTCGTAAGTTAGTCGAATATTGACGCGAGTGCCAGTTTTTTCAGGGCAGTAGATCGTCGCCCCCGGTCATATTTCTTGGAGATTTTTTGCGTCGGCTGTTAAACTGAGTTTGCTCGGACCGACATCCTTTCATTTATCGCTTAATGCCAACAAATATGCAGCCTCAGTTCGAGGAAAAACGCTTCGCACTCCGGATGGCCTTGAGGCTTCCGATCGTGGTATCGGGGCGCGCCGAGGACGGTGCTGCATGGAGCGAGCCGACCGAGACCGACGACATATCTACACTCGGAGCCTTGTTCCAGCTGAATCAAAAAATCTCCGAAGGCGATACGCTTTACATTCGTTCGCACCGGCCCGACGGCGTACCCGTAGAGGTGAAAGCCAAGGTGGCCCGGATCGGCGCGTCGAATTACGGTACGTCGCGCGTCGGCGTCTCGATCGTCGAATCTAAAGACAACTGGCTGCGGCTCTTCGTCGCGTGGATCGCGGACGACAACGTGGTTGAGGGGATCGAGGAGTAGGCTGTCTAACAGTAATAAGTCGGCTGCGAAGCGTCAGTGAGATACTAGCCAGATGTGAAACCTCTGGACCGCGGTGGCAAGAGAATTCCGCACTGAAGGTGCGGCAGAATGTCTGTCGCACCTTCGGTGCAAGAAAGCAAGATTCGGATAACCAGACTTCCACGTCCCGATAGAATCTGACCGCACCTTCAGTCCGAAGGGTTGGTCGAGGAGTTATGGGCCCTACTGGCGGCCAGGACCACGGGCTGTCGTCGCCATAATAAAAGGCTTCCCTTTTGGTAACCGAGGACAGGCTGGAGAGCCTGGCCGACTCTTTGGACGGACTAACGGTCCGTCCTGATGTTTATGAGCTACGAAACAATCACCGTCGAGAAACAAGACAACGGCGTCGCTGTTCTCACCATTAACCGTCCTGACAAGTTGAACGCGCTGAACAAACAGGTTCATACCGAAGGCGTCGCAGCACTTGAGGATCTCCGCCGTGATGATTCGGTTCGCGTCCTAGTGATCACGGGTGCGGGCGAAAAGTCGTTTATCGCCGGTGCGGATATCAGCGAGTTTGCGGGCCAGACTCCTGTCACGCAGCGAAATCTCTTTCACGAAAAGACACTCTTCAACTCTATCGACACGTTTCCGAAACCGACGATCGCGATGGTCAATGGTTTTTGTCTCGGCGGCGGCAATGAGCTGGCTCTTGCTTGCGACCTTCGTATCTGCAGCGAAACAGCACGGTTCTCCCAGCCGGAGATAAACCTCGGCATCATGCCCGGCGGCGGCGGAACGCAACGCCTGACGCGACTGATCGGTGAAGGCCGCGCGATGGAGATAATCCTGACGGGCGACATGATCGACGCCGAGACGGCGCTCAAGTTCGGTCTGGTCAATCACGTACATCCCACCGCCGAGCTCGAATCGAAAACCATGGAGCTAGCCGGAAAGATCGCAGAGAAAGCTCCGATCGCTCTTCAGCTTTGCAAGGAAGCGGTAAAGTTCGCGTCGCGCTCAAACCTCGACGAAGGCCTGCGTCGTGAAGTGGACCTATTTGCGATCTGCTTTTCGACTGAGGACAAACAGGAAGGTGTCTCCGCGTTTCTGGAGAAACGCAAGCCGGTATTCAAAGGACGATAACCTTTTGTATTGTTCACAGCGCGTCGTCCAATTGTATGTTCGAAGCTGCGCAGATTAGCGCCATGTCGTGTGGTTCGTGTGTTTGTTTGTTCCCGGCCGTTGAAAACACTAAATACACGACCACACGGAGAGTCACGAAAGCGGCCGGTTTAGTCGGAAAGAGTAGAAACCGCACGTGACAGAATTGGTTCACCGTTAGCCTGTCTGGTCAGACCCCTGCTCTTGCCTCGAATTGAGTTAGAAGCGCATCCCGCTTATCATTCCCCGAAATGCTGTTCGTTGGAATGTGCACCCGCAAGATATTGGCCCAAACAAAAACTTTCCTGTGCGGTCTTCTGGCCGGCATCATCCTCCTGGCTTTGTTCTCGCACGTAGCGCTTGGTGAGAAGCTTCCGATAAAGATCTACACTTCGGCAGACGGACTTGCCACCAGCTCTATTATTCACGTCGCACGCGACTCGCAGGGCTTTATGTGGTTTTCGCACCGCGAAGGGCTTTCGCGTTTTGATGGTACCGAGTTCTTGAACTATCGCCTCCCGGAGAGTTCAACCTCACAGACGACCCGCCACTTTCTCGAGACCCGGGACGGCTGGATCTGGCTTGCAACAGACGACGGCCTGTACCGCACGCGACGGACGGACATCGAGGACGTGCGGCCTAAACCGCAATCGGATGGACGCGACCGGATCCTGGATGCAAAGAAGGTTTGGAACGGGTTCGCGTACATGCTTTTCGAAGACAGCCGCGGTACGCTCTGGATCGGCGGATCGAAGCTGCACCGCGTAGACGACCGCACCGGCGACCAGATCACAGTTACAACCATCGAAACGCCGCATACGAATCTGACGCACACCTTCTGGCTGGCCGAAGGAAAGGACGGAAGCCTTTGGCTTTCGCAACTTCAGGGGCCGCTGCGGATCCTGCCCGACGGCCGGCAGATATTTTACCCGATCGAGCGCGATGCTCCCGGCGATGAGGTTTACGCGATCACGGTCGCAGACGACGGCCGCGTCTGGTTCGGTCAGGCCGGGGGGCTCTGCGTATTTCAACCGGAGACTTTGGATGAACTCTCCGGAGTAACGAGCGGTGCTCTTCCGTCCATGGACGTAGCCTCGATGCAGCTTGGTACCGGCGGTATGATCGATCTTCCCGCTGGTCCCGGCAAGCTGCTGAAAATGACGTTCGAACGAGCGACCAGCGTGTTCACGAACGAAGGACGCATAGCAGCGGCGCTCGGTAGCAGTCTTTTTACCTTCGAGGGCAACACATACACGCGTATTGGCGGCGAGCACGCCTTGACAGGTACGACGCGCTCCATGGTCGCGGACGATCAGCAGAGTCTATGGCTCGGAAGCACCGGCGGGGTTATTCAGTACATCCAGAATGGGTTCACGACTTACGGCACCGACGACGGTCTTATCGATCCCCAGGTTTCGTCTATTTTCGAATCTCCGGCGGGAGATCTGCTCTTTTCGCACGGCATCTGGCGCGTCACGCGACTCACTGCGAACGGACTGGAATCCATCGTTCTAAATGTACCGGATAATGTCCGGTTCACGTGGACATCGGCCGCAGTTGCCACCGACGCAAACGGAGATCTTTACGCCCTCGCACGCGAAGGACTCTTTCGCTTTCGCGCCGACGTCGATCTGAAAACGCTCGCCGCTCGCGAGCCCGACAGTTTTCGTGAACTTGCCGGCCGACCTTTCTATCGAGCATTTACTTCGAGCGATGGGAAGGTCTGGTTCGGTCTTCGAGGTTTTGCCGAGCAGAACGGGCTGTTACGTTTCGATCCGAAGACCGGGGACTTTGAGGATATGTCGTCGGTACCGGGCTTTCCCAAAAACAAACCGCCGGCAGCGTGGGCCGAAGACAAGGCGGGTAACCTGTGGATCGGTTTTTACGGCAGTGGCGGTTTGGTCAAATACAAGGACGGAGAATTTAAACAATACGACCTCGGTGCCGCGAACTCGCGCGGCACACTTACCCTCCGGGTCGACAAGACGGGCCGGCTGTGGATCGGTTCGACATCGGATGGCATAACCCGCATCAATGATCCGACCTCGGAGCCGTTCGAGATAGAACATATCGGCGAGCGTCAGGGCCTCGCAAGCAACAACGTCCGGGCAATCGTCGACGATGCGGCGGGAAATATCTATGTCGGAACCGTTCGCGGGGTTGACCGCATCTCCCTCGAGACGGGTGCGATCCGGCACTTCTCGACCGACGAAGGACTTGCTGCCGATTTCATCAACACCGCGTTTCGCGATCGCCGCGGAGCGCTATGGTTTGGAACACCGAACGGTATCTCGAAGCTCGTGCCTCGCGAGGAAGAGGCGCCCGCACCTCCACCGGTTTTTATTAACGAACTGCGGATCGCAGGCGAAGAATATTCGATCTCACAGTTTGGCCAGCCGGTCGTCGGCAGGCTCGATCTCTCGGTGGCGCAAAGTAACCTGCAGATCGTCGCTGCCGGTGTCGGGTCGAAGATCCTCTACCAGTACAAGCTCGAAGGCAGCGGGAATGAGAACTGGAGCCGACCCGAGCCGACGCGGAGTTTCAATTTTGCGAATCTCGCACCGGGCAGCTACACCTTCCTCGTCCGTGCTGTAAATGGAGCGGGTGTGCCGAGTGAGCGGCCGGCAAGTGTTTCGTTCGTGATCAATCCGCCGTTTTATCGCACCTGGTGGTTTCTCGGCTTGGTAGCACTGGTCGTCGCTGGCGGAGTGTTTGCGTTGGATCGATACCGCGTTTCGAAGACGCGGCAGATCCAGGCGGCGTATGACGATCTGCGAAGAAGCGAAGAAGTACGGCGGCTCGCCGAGGCCGAGCTCGAAAAAAGCCGGAAGGAACGCATGGCCGAGCTTGAGCGCGTTCGCACTCGCATCGCGACCGACCTGCATGACGACATCGGCTCGTCGCTAACGCAGATCGCGGTTCTGAGTCAGGCCGCCCATAGCCAGGCCGAACAAATCGACGCGAAGATGATCTCGCCGCCGCTCCAGCGCATCTCCGACGTCTCGATCGAACTGGTTAACGCAATGAGCGACATCGTGTGGGCGATCAATCCGCGACGGGATAACCTGCGCGACCTCGTCCAACGTATGCGGCGGTTCGCGGCCGACGTCTTTACCGCGAAGGGAATAAAGTTCGAGTTTTGGGCGCCGCAAGCCGACAGCAAATACCCGATCGGGGCAAACATCCGCCGCGAGGTTTTCGCGATCTACAAGGAGGCCGTCAACAACATCGTCAAGCACTCGCGGGCGACGACCGCGCGCATCGAGATCAATTTGTCGGACGAAACTTTGTCGCTGGTGATCGCCGACAACGGCCGCGGGTTCGATCCCGAGGCGCTGCTCCACATGAGCCAGGCGCCGGACTCCGGCGGCGGCAACGGGCTTGTAAATATTCGTCGCCGGACGGGCGATCTCGGCGGACATTGCGACATCGTCTCGGCGCCGGGTGAAGGAACTTCCGTTACGCTCGTGGTTCCGCTCGGCGGCACTGCTCATGCAGAAGGAAATGGAAACGTTGATCCTCTGCCTAGCCAAGCGGCGGGGGATTTGAGAAGCGAAAATGGTCTAGAATCATCGAGGAATGGAAACGACCGATGAAAAACCGATCAGAACGACGATCATCGAAGATCAGAAAGATCTTCGAGAAGCACTTTCGACACTGATCAATTACACACCGGGCTTTACCTGCACCGGTGCGTTCCGCTCAATGGAAGAAGCGATCGCACGGATCAAGCACGACGTGCCGGACGTAGTTTTGTCCGACATCGGCCTGCCGGGAATGAACGGCATCGAGGGGATCAAGATCCTCAAGGAACGTTACCCTAAGCTCGTTATCCTCATGCTGTCGGTTTATGACGACGACGAACGCATCTTCGACGCGCTGTGTGCGGGGGCAAGCGGCTACCTGCTGAAACACACGCCGCCTCTGAAACTGCTCGAATCGCTCAAGGAGGCGGTAACCGGCGGCGCACCGATGTCACCGGAGATCGCGATGAAGGTCATCAAGCTCTTCCGCGACATACGTCCGCCGGAGCGGGTCGATTACGAACTGACACCGCACGAGACACGTCTGCTGAAACTTATCGTTGAGGGGCACAATTACACGACTGCCGCCGAAGAGCTGGGTGTGAAATTCAGCACGATCAAATTTCACATGCAGAACATCTACGATAAGCTGCAGGTTCACTCAAAGAGCGAAGCGGTTTCAAAGGCTCTTCGCGACCGCATCGTCACCTGAGATCTTTACTCGCCATACTGCCGGGGAAATCCCTTCCGAAAGTGTTTAGTCTCGTAACGTCGCCGATACGTATGGACGGTGAACTACTAAAGGAAAGGAGGAAAACGGAATGATCACGATGTTCTCTTGGGGAATGTTCCAATGGGGAATGCAGGCTCTTATATCGTTCTTGCCTGCGGTTCAATAGCACAGGTCATAATCTATAAACAACTCAACCGCGGGCGGATCTATGGCCCGCGGTTTTTTCTTTTTCTAAGGCTAGCCAAACGGTGGGGGACTCTGGCAAGGCCGCCGGCTTATTATCCGCAACGACATAAAACGTCGAGGAGATCAGTTATGAAGCCATTGGTAAATTTATTCTTTCTTACGGCACTAATCATCGCCTGCTGCTCGTTACATACGCCCGCCGCATCGGCGGACGTCGATCGGACCTTCGGAACTAACGGCAAGACGCTTACAACGATGGGCGTTGGACCGGCCGAGATCCAAAAGGTTCTCGTCCAAACCGACGGGAGGATCATCACCGTCGGATACGCACAAAATGCAGGAAGCGCGGTCCGCCAGTTTGCGCTCGCCAGGTACACCGTGAACGGTGTGCTCGACACGACGTTCGGTACAGGCGGACGGGTCTTCACAACCATCGCCGGCGGAAACGCCTACGCGTACGATGCCGCGATCCAGGCGAATGGACGCATCGTTGTCGGAGGAATGCTCGACACGGGCAGCAGACGCTCGAGCGTCATCGCACGCTACAATTCGAACGGTACACTCGACACGTCTTTTAGCGGCGACGGCGTGTTGGTCTACAACTACGACGCGACCAGCTCGGATCACGTCACGTCGGTCGTCATGCAACCGGACGGGAAGATACTTGCAGCGAGTCACTCGATCATTGAGATCGGCGGCTCCCCCGTTTACAGCTTCTTTATTTCGCGTTTGCATTCCGGCAGTGCGTTCGACACAACCTTCAATGGCACCGGCAAGACGCTTGGCGAATTCGGCAACTTCACGACGGGCAACGTCAAGATCGGTTTACAGCCTGACGGAAAGATCGTTGCCGCCGGCCCGGGCGGGAATGGTTCTAACATCGACTTTGCCGCGATCCGCTTCAATGCAAATGGCGGATTCGATGCGACCTTCGGAAACGGCGGCCGTGTTTATACAAACTTCAACGGTAACGACGTCGCGAGATCGCTGGCGATGCTGCCGGATGGGCGATTCGTCATCGCCGGTTATAACGGCTCGTCCGGCGACACCTCGCTGATGCTGGTCCGGTACACCGCCGCCGGCGGGATGGACACGACATTCGGGTTTGCAGGATTCGTCTCGCATAACGTCACGGACCTCAACGACACCGTAGAATCAGTAACCGTACAACCCGACGGTGAGACGGTCGTGCTCGGACGAGCCGGCGCCACACTGACTAACAACGATTTCGTCATCGTCCGCTATCGGGTCAACGGCCTCTTCGACACGACCTTTGGAACCGGCGGTATAAAGACCCTGTCCTTCGGAAGCGGTGACGATCTCGGTTATTCCATCGCCGTCCAGCCGAACGGTCGGATCATTGCCGCAGGTTCCGGCAAGACGGCGCAGAACGGCGTCGCGAGCTTTGCGGTCGCGCGTCTGCTCGGTCGCTCAACCGTCGGCGATTTTGACGGCGACGGAAAATCGGACATCACGGTGTTCCGCCCGGGCGACGGAACCTGGTATCTAAATCGAAGCAATTCAGGTGCGATCGAATATCCGTTTGGCTCGTCGACCGATCTCCCGCTCGTCGCAGATTTCGACGGCGACGGCGAAAGCGACATCGCGGTCTTCCGCCCATCGAGCGGACGCTGGTACATTCTGCGAAGCACAGCCGGCTATCTGAGCATGCAGTTCGGTCTTTCGGGCGACATTCCCGTTCCGGGGGATTTCGATGGCGATAACCGGAGCGATGTAGCGGTTTTCCGGCCGTCGACCGGCGTCTGGTATTACGTTCGCAGTTCGTCGGCGAGCGGGACCACCGTCGCACAACAGTTCGGTATGAATGCCGATCACCCGGTGCCCGGTGATTTCGATCGCGACGGGCGTGCTGATCTCGCCGTGTTCCGACCGTCTGATGGAGTCTGGTACATCTTCGGATCGACGCGCGGTTTTTATGCGGTGCAGTTTGGCCTGTCCACCGATGTTCCGGTCGCGGCCGATATCGACGGCGACATGGCTACCGACATCACCGTGTTTAGACCATCCGATGGTGTCTGGCATGTTTTGCGAAGCTCCGACTCGGCATATCAGGCGGCGCGTTTCGGCATTGCCGGCGACGTACCGCAGCCCGGCGACTACGACGGCGACGGCCGGTCGGATGTATCGGTCTTTCGCCCATCCGCCGGCCTCTGGCATGTACTTCGAAGCTCGGATGCGTCATACCAGGCGATCCAGTGGGGTCTTGCGACAGACCGTCCGCTTGCGGTACCGGTGAACGAGCTTTGGTAGTCAGCCGCCATCGTGCGTGACCGACTGGCTTGACCCGGGCATCGTGTTTCGGTAGATTCTTAACTTGCTTTTCGGGGACGTAGCTCAGCTGGGAGAGCGCATGAATGGCATTCATGAGGTCAGGGGTTCGATCCCCCTCGTCTCCACCAATGGATAAAGGGCACCGAGTGGTGCCCTTTTGTATTGGTCGCCTAAAAGCCTGCCGCCTCCGCCGAGACAACCTAACGCGGTAAACGGGGTTTTTGCTACCTCACCCGAAGATTAACGACGTTCTTCCAGCCGCTGTAAGCGAGTGCGATCACTTTGGAAAACTCGACTGCTTCGTGTCGGATCAATCCAAGGTGATCAATACCGCGTCGGAAATCGCCCGGCCTCGCGAAAAAGCGAATGTCTTTCCGTCGGGGCTCCAATCGTAACCGTATAGTTTCTCTGCAGGTAACCCGTCGAGCCGCGTCGGGGCGCCGCCGGTTACATTCTGCTTCCATATTCCGTTTGCCCAATCGCGTACGGTGATCGCAGTCCCGTCGGGAGTCCAATTGATCCCGCCATTAAAATTCGTCGTATGGGGCATCTCAAACAATTTGATGACCGATCCTGATTGTCTGTCCAGGATCGCAAGCTTCGTAGATGAATCTTGCGCCGGCCGAAGCGCGCACGCGATAAACCGCCCGTCCGGAGAAACTTTTGGGTCAAAAGACTCTTCCTTTACAAGCTGGATAGGATCGCCGCCGTGCACCGGAACGCTCCATATCGCGCTCCTCCCTCCACGGTTCGAAACAAAAACGATACTCGTACCATCCGGGGTTACGTCCGGTGACGAACATCCTCCGCCATCGGTGATCTGTCGCAGCTCGGCACCGTCGATGCTTGCGCGCCAGACCTCATTTCTACCGCTCCGGTCAGAGCAGAAAACAATACTCCTACCGTCCGGCGAAACGGCTGGGTGATGATCGTAGAAGCCGCCGGAGGTGATCTGCCGAACATCATCGCCGGAACTAGTCATGATGAAAATTGCTCTATTACGTTCGACACCGCCATCGAATACGAGACCGCCGTTGGAGCTCCACTCCAGGCCACTCCACCCGAAAGCGCCGTTGATCGAACTAAAGGAGATTTGCCGAGCTTCCGCCAGATTTGTGCTGGGTGCGATCCAGATGTTGCTTTCGATGGTGAGCTGCAAGGCGATGAGCGATTTGCCATCTTCCGAAATACTCAGAGCGGCACCATAATCGGCCGTATCTGTGGAGAGTCTTGAGGTTTGCCCGCTCGGATATTCAATTCGCCAAAGGTGCCGCAGACTTTCAAGATTGTCTACCCCGACAGAAATCACGTTACGGCCGTCGGGACACCACGCAATACCGTGGATCGCCTTCCAATTCCGATTCGTCAATTGCCAGGTTTTGCCGTCCGCCAAACGCACCACAAGGATCTCTTCCCTTTGTACAGTCGGATCGACCACTGCACTTACCGCGATCATCGAGCCATCAGGCGACCACGCAGGACCCCTTCCCCGGAACTCCGTATCCGGCGGTCGCGTCGCCACTTCTCGCTCAAGGCTTCCATCGAGGTTTGCTACAACAAGCGCCCAGGCATCAACTTCTTTGCTTCTCCGATAGTATGCGAGCCGCGTTCCGTCCGGTGCGAGATCGAAGGCGCCCCGTGGAGAGCTTGCGATCTTCCTCTCAACCCCGCCCAGGATAGGAATCTCGAATAGCCCACCTTCCGATACATCACTGCTTGCCAACGTGAAATAGAGCCTTTCGCCATCTCGAGAAAATGCGAGCCCCCGAACCACATTGTCATCCGGAGGCCGAAGTTGGATATGCTTGCCGCCCTTAACCTGAGCAAGCCAGATGCTGCGTTTACGCTCACCCGGCTCATCAATACTGTAGACATAAAACTCACCATTTGGTGAGATGGCAGTCAATCCAACCTTGCCCCTGGTTGTGAGTTGCCGAATTCGCGTTTGGATATTTGCGTTGCCCGCATGTCTTCCGACGACCGCATCGCCACGAAATGTACTAAACATTGCGATACCAATA
>DASUSJ010000150.1:0-5744 GCA_036375155.1 Pyrinomonadaceae bacterium | reverse complement strand
GGCAGTGAACCAACTCTCGAAAAAGTGCTTAGTGCACGGAACTCGTCGCTCGACGCTCTCCGGCGCGAGCTTGCGGGCGACCTCGACCGGGTCGTACTAAAGGCTTTGCGGAAACGTCCGGCCGATCGTTATGAATCTGCCTCCGAACTTGCGGACGACATCACAAACTACCTCGAAGGGCGGCCGGTAAATGCTGAGTTCTATGTTTCGATGGGAAGCATCCCGCGGCCAAAAGCGCCGGACCGTCTGTCGGTCGCGATCCTGCCGTTCAAAACACTGGGGCAGATGGGTGGCGAGACCGGGGACGAGTTCATGGGCATCGGGCTCGCCGACGCACTTATCTCGCGGTTGAGCGGCGTTCACCGCCTCGTTGTGCGACCGACAAGCTCAGTTCTTCCGTTCGTGAATGCCGAGCCGTTCGATGCAGGCCGGCGACTTGGCGTGGATTTCGTTCTCGACGGTAACGTCCGAATCGCAGGTTCGCGGATTCGGGTGTCGGTCCAGCTTCTGAACGTTAGTGACAATTCGACGCGCTGGGCGAAGGCGTTCGACAACGAGATGGTGGATGTTCTCCAACTCGAAGACAACATCTCGGAGCAGGTGACTGGCTCGCTTGTTCCGCAACTGACTCGCGAGGAACAAGCTCGCGTCGAGAAACGGGGGACTAACAAACCGGCGGCGTACGAAGCCTACTTGCGCGGTCGATACTTCTGGAGCAAATTCACCGCTGCGGATCTTGCCAGGGCTGTCGAAGCGTTTAATCAGGCCATCGAGATCGATCCCGACTACGTGTGGCCGTACATCGGTCTTGCCGACTATTACACATGGGCCGCAATATTCGGCACGATACCGTCGCGGGAAGCTTTTCCACAAGCCATAACGGCAGCTCGGCGCGCGCTAGAGATCGACAACGGGTTGGGTGAGGCCTATGCCGCGCTCGCATTTGCAGTGCTCCTGAGTGACTGGAACTGGACCGATGCCGAGTTTCTCGCCAAACGTGCGATCGAGCTTAGTCCCAATTACCCGTTCGCACATGAGTGCTATTCGAATTTCCTTGTCGCCCAGGGCAGGTTCGATGAAGGCCTGGCGGAAATGAAGCTCGCGGAAGATCTGGACCCCGTTTCGCCACGGACGATCCTGATGCGAAGCTGGACGCTATACCAGTGCCGTCGTTTTGAAGAATCGGTGGCCCTTGCAAGGAAGGCCAACGCGATGCAGCCGGACTTTCCTCAAGGATTGCTTCACCTGGGAAATAGTCTTACCGGAGTGGGCGAATACGAAGAGGCCGTCGCGTGTTTAAGAGAGAGCTCGGAACTTTGGGGCGAAGCCGGGATGCCGCGTTACATGCTGGCACACGCGCGGGCCGAATCGGGTGACATGACATCGGCCCAAAAGATCCTGGACAAGATGGTCGACATATCGACGAAGAAGTACGTGAAGCCTTACTTTATCGCGATGTGCTATGTTGCCGTCCGCGATTACGATTCGGCTTTCCAGTGGTTCGAACGGGCCGTTGCAGAAGGCAACGAATGGATGATCTGGTTCGGTACCGAACCAAAGCTCGATCCCCTCCGGAAAGATCCAAGGTATTGGACCATACTGCGGAGCACTAACAATCCCCTAGCCGATGCACGGGACTCGGGTGATGTCTCTGCGCTGACAACGGGCGAACGCGAGCGTTCGATCGCGGTGCTCCCTTTCAAGTCGATCGGTGCGCACGACACAGGGTCTGGCGGTGAAGATTACCTCAGTCTCGGTCTCGCGGACGCCGTCACGATGCGTCTTTCGAATGTAAGAAAGTTCCTGGTGAGGCCGACAAGCTCGGTCCTACCGTTCGCCGGAACGGAGGTTGACCCGTTCGCCGCCGGACGCGAGCTTGGAGTGGACTTTGTTGTCGACGGAATAATTCGTCACGTCAGCGGGAAGATCCGGGTCACGGCTCAGTTGTTGAGTGTCGGTGAGAATTCCACTCGCTGGTCGGCCAGTTTTTCCGAACAGTCTACCGACGTGCTCGAGCTGGAAGATTCTTTATCAGAACAGGTGACGAAACAACTGGTCCCGCATCTCACCGGAGCCGAGAAACTCAAGTTGGCAAAACGCGGTACCAACAATGCCGAAGCTCACGATGCTTATCTGCAGGGACGTTACTTCTGGAACCAGTTCTCCCCGGATTCGTTCCCAAAAGCGATAGCCGCGTTTCGCCGGGCGGTTGAACTGGATCCGAACTACGCGCTGGCCCACGTCGGCGTCGCGGACTATTACACCTGGGCTTGCATTTACGGGATCGAGAAGCCCGCGGAAGGATTTCCGCAGGTTTACAAATATGCGACCCGCGCCCTTGAGATCGATCCTTCGCTGGCGGAAGCTCATGCTGCACTCGGCCTGTATTACTCGAACATGCAAGAATGGGCACGGGCCGAAGAATACTACCGGCAGAGCATCGAGCTGAATGCAAATTATCCGCTTAGCCACGAATGGCTTTCGGCTGTTTTGGTCGGAACGCGGCGCTTTGAAGAAGGAACGCAGGAAGTACTGATGGCGGAAAAACTAGATCCACTGTCGCTTCGGCCAAAGGTGTTGTCGGCGTGGACCCTATACCAGGCCCGGAATTACGACCTCGCGCTCGCAAAGGCCCGCGAGCTCGAGCGGCTGAGCCCGGACTTCATGCAAAGTCATCTGCAGCTCGCCAACGTACTCGGGATAACGGGTGATGCAAAAGGAGCTTTGTACCATACCAAACGCGCGGCCGAACTTGAGCCCAATTCAGCGCTGATGGCTTACCCGCTGTGCACGGCTTACGCGAGATCGGGGATGATGGAAGAAGCACGAGCCGTATACGACCGCTGGTCGAAGGTAGCCGAAACTGCGTACGTCCCGCCGTACTTCCTCGCTCTCTGCAATGTGGCCCTCGGGAACAAAGAGAAAGCCGTCGAGCTGCTTGAAGCCGCCCGTCTTGAACGCAGCGCATGGATCCTCTGGATGGCTACCGAGCCCAAACTCGACAGCCTGCGAAACTATGAGCCGTTCATAGAGCTGGTTCGAAAAACGGGCCTGCCCGTCTGAGCGCCTACCGTCTTGAATTCGACCAGGTTGTTAAGATTACTTCGGTCTCTCCTTCCGAGTTATTCTCCAATCTGAGCTTCCAGGTTCCAGCGGTGACAGGCTTGTCGATAAAGATCGAGCGGAACCATTGGTTTGCCTCGGGCGTCTTCGCCAGATTCATACCGGCAATCGCATTCGCGTTGTCCAGAAGTGTGATCGACACATCCGCGACAGCCATGAAAGTGACGCCGAAGTTCGTCGCGGTTTCTACCGGCACTTCGATCTCGGATATCTGTTTGCCGGCGAGTGTGACCGCTTTCGCAAAAGGCTGGGCCGGGCCGCGTAAAGTTTCGTCCTCCACAGCAACGTGCCGCGCCCCGTAGATCCTCGGCGCAATACCGCGGGCAAAGTCATCACCCAACTGCTCGGCACCTTTTAACCCATGCGTACCACCGCGGAGATCCGGCACATCCGGGGCTTCGGGATTATGATTTCCCTTCGGCCCGATCGCCAGACGGGGCTTTACGAACGAAGAGAAGTCAGACGTCCCGGTAAGATCTGTATGGAGGCTCTTCGATCTCGCATTGTCTTTGATCTTCCAGATGGCGGAATTAACCGGTACGACACCATCGTTCCAGACCTGATCCTTGCACATGACGGGCAACGGGTCGCCCGCGAGTACGGAGAACTTGACCCCCTTCCGATTCACATTCACACGATTGAATTCCTGTGCGACGTCCTGTCTCAGCTGGCGGACTGCTTCTACATTCTTGCCGAGAAACTCAAAGGTCGCATTCATCACATCCGCACATGGGCTACCCATGTTCGGGGTCCCGAGCATAACGAGATGCGAGATCTGCGGTCGGCCATCAGGTGGATTCGGCGGCATGAACTGGTGGATGTAATGCCGAGTTATCAACCCGCCCATCGAGTGGGCGACGACGTCGACGTGCCACGCGTTGCGATCCTCCTGCGCGTATCGGATATACTTCCCGAGTTGTTGCGAATTCTCGAATATCGAATTTGTCGGTTGCGTCGAAAGGAACGATCCGCCCGTGTTCATGATTCCCTTCTCCGGTTTTTCACCGACCGGGAACGCCTTCCAGTCGTACGAGTGCGACGTCGTGAGAATATTCTGCCAGCTTTCCCAGGCTTTCGCGTTGCTCCAGAGACCGTGCACGAGAACGACGGGTTTCGGAGCGACCTTGAGGTTGCTGGTGAGTTCATCGACTTTCTTCGAATTCTCTTCCAGCTCGGCCCTGATCCGCTGTACGAGCCGCGGCCGCCCATCGTCGTACCACGAATAGCCCGACGAATCCCACACGATCTCGACTTCCTTTTCTTCACCGGCATCGACACGAATCGAAACCTCAGAATCCTTTAGCGGCGCATCCGGTCTTGCGCCGTCCCAGTTATCGCCTTTGTAAGTCTCCTTGAATTTGAGATCGGCGTATTTGGTTTCGCCTGAGGTATTGAGAACTGTGGCCTTGATCTTCACGAGATTGCCGTCGATCGTGCCGGTTTGTTCGCTGATCTCCTTCCAGGCGTTCCAGTCGGGCCACTTCATGTCCTGGAACTTCAGATCGATCAGCTGGAGCGGGCCCCCGCACCGTCTGAGGTTCCATTGGATCGTTTCCGTCACGTCCTGCCAATTGTTCGTGAAAGAGCCCGAGATGCGATTCGGGTCGGACGGGTCGATCCTGTCCTTGCCGGCGCTCGTTAACGAATTCCCGTCTACGGTTGTAGGGGTCGGCGGCATGGTCAGCGACTTTCCTTCTTTGTGCGTGCACTGGCCGCTGAATTCCGACGTCTGTTTTCCCGTTGTTTCGCCCTTGATCTGCGGCAGGCCGACACTTACGGTGTACGTACCATCGGCGTTGATTCCGACATTCACATTCGCATCTGCGGTGTCACTGCCGGTCGTCTTCGTTTCGGACGTCGACGTGCCTTTCATCTCTTTCCACGTTTTGCCACGGTCACAGGAATTACGCTCTACCGCGTCAATCTTTTCGATGGACGAGAAGTTGTGCGTGATCGTCGCGCGCCCGTCGCTAGAGCCGTTTCTCTCCGGAGATTCAACAACCACTACGCGAGCGTTGTATTCGTACTTCATCTCCCAGTTTCGCGTGTCATGACCGCGGGCGGAGACTCGTTCGGTCTTTTTGGTGTCGGTCTTGGACTGCGAGCGCTTGTATGTGACGGTTCCGGTCCAGGCTCCTGAGCACTTTGGCGCGGAAGCGGGCTTGCTGGACGCGAAAGTCGAAGCGCGCCGCTGCGCGAAGATCGCGGCCGGAGCGATAAGGTTGATTCCGAGAAGAACTACGACAATTCGTGAGAAAGTTCGAGTGTTCATTTATTAAGGTGTTTGCCAACGAAAGGTATTACTCCTTCTAACGCGAAGGTCGGGTCCGAAATGTATCTGTAATGAAAGACGAATAGCTCCGTGGAAGGTGGCGTGTCGGTACCGTGGCTCGTCCGAGGTCGGTGTCGCCAGCAGCTTTACCCGCCCGATTGCTACTAGCTTCATTTGCTATTTAAATTGGAACTGGGTTTAGGTCGGGGGCTTTAGCCCCATAAGAACGGCGGGGCTAAAGCCCCGGATATTTTTAATTATCAATCTCCACTAGCTAAAGCTAGTGGCAATTTAAATAGCAAGTGAAGCTTGTGGCAATTTAAGTAGCAAATGAAGCTTGTGGCAACTT
>DASUSJ010000149.1:0-11343 GCA_036375155.1 Pyrinomonadaceae bacterium | reverse complement strand
AAGCCTAGGAAAATGAAGCGCAAAAATCAAAGAGCGATCCTGCATTCCCAGCGGTTTAACAATTGCCGACATTGTTGACACTTTTTCGGTCGCTGTGTTAGTTTATTTTTTGCAGGTAAGACCATTTACACCGCCTGTACGCTCCGACACGTTAGTCAAGAAGCCGATTCATTCCTACTGTTTTCAACCTCTGAATACTTGAGTTAAACCCAGAATGGTTTTCGACAAGACAAAGGCGATGCGCAACGCCGAGCGATTCGTGGCCCAGGGGAAGATCCAGGCTGCGATCGGCGAGTACAAGCAGGTCGTTGCTCACGACCCGAAGGATTTCGGGACGATGAACATGCTTGGCGACCTTTACACAAAGAATCTTGATAAAAAGCTAGCGGTTGAGTGTTACCAGGCTGTCGCCGAGCACTACAGCAAGCAGGGTTTCGCACAGAAGGCAATCGCGGTCTATAACAAGATCTCTCGGATACAGCCGAACTCAATCGAGATCTCGGAAAAGCTTGCCGACCTATATAAATTCAAGGGAGCCATCAACGAGGCTCGGACTCATTACAAGATCGTCGCCGAGCATTACGAGAAAGAGGGCCGAAAACTAGATGCTCTCGAGATACGAAAGCAGATGGCGTCGCTCGACCCATCGGACACGGCGGTCTACCTATCTCTCGCCGAGTCTTATCTGCATGAAAACCAATCGGACGAAGCCGCGGATGCCTTTTCCGAGGCTGCCCAGAGGTTTGCGAAGAAGTCCCAGCACGTCGAAGCGCTAGCCGCGCTCGAGCGTGCTTTGGAACTTAAGACAACCGATCAGAAGATTCTGGCCGCGTTTGTTCAATCTCATTTCGCCCTAGGTACCCCGGCCGACGCCGCGGTCAGGCTGGTGGAGATACAAAGCAGCGATCCTCACAATCGCGACGTGCTCGAGCTGCTGATCGATTGTCACATCGAAGCCCGCAACACGGTCGAAGCCGAAAAAGCCGTTATAAGTCTTGTCGAAAAGGAGCCGGCAGCGTATCCGAAACTGATCACTCTCGCTCGGACGTATCTTACGTCCGCAGACGCGGAATCGGCGGCACGAATGACTTCGATGTCGTCCGAGCATTTGTTGCTTGCCGGGGAGACGGAGGATCTGCAAACACTTCTCGCCGAGATCCTGGCGCTCGATCCAGAGCAGCTCGAAGCACTGCGCTTGAGTGCTCGCCTTGCCGGCTGGCTGCGCGACGAAACGGGAATGCACGACTCGTTAGTTCAGCTTGCACGTGTTGCAAAGGATCGCCAGTCGATCGATGACGAGCGCTACGCTTTGTCACAGCTGGCGATGGTCGCTCCGCAAAATGTCGAGTTTGCGGAGCGTCTTCGTGAGATCAACGAGCAGTTCGGTTTCGATGACGCTGAGTCGCCCGAGAACCTGTTCGACCAGCAATTTAACAAGGCTCCAAAAACCATCGAAGAAGCTCCCGGCGCTTCAGACGCGTCTTCCGAGCCCCAACTGGAAACATTTGCGATTGTCGCCCCCCTGTCGGAAACGAATATCGAGATCGAAATTGAGGACGAAGCAATTTCGGATTTTGCGATCGTCACGAAATCCGCAGAGCCGGCCCTGGAGGACGACTTTGCTGTCAATGAGGACGATGACGACGGTCTCACGCGTGAGATCGATAGTATTCGTTTCTACATCGACAGTGAGTATTTCGAACTCGCTGACAAAGCGATCGGCGAACTGCGAGAACAATTCGGCAACCGCCCTGAGATCGAGGAACTGACTGAATACCTGACGATGCGCCAGGCGGGCGAAACATCCGATGACGTAGCTCAAGCTTCGACTCCGCCGGTTACTCCAGCACCGGTCTCGTCGAACGGTAAAGTTGATGTCGCGTCCGGCTTTGGCATCGAGGATCTACGCAGCGAGCTTGGTCTGGATGAAGCGGAGCCGGTCGACGATTCCGATTACGATACCCACTATCACACCGCTGTCGCATACCAGGAAATGGGATTGCTGGACGAGGCCATCAAGGAGTTTCAGGAAGCGGTCGGGCTTGTCCAACCTAACGATCCGACCCGGAGATTCTTCCAGTGTGCGAACCTTTTGGGACATTGCTTTATGCAGAAGGCGATGCCGAATCTCGCGTTGACCTGGTACCAGCGAGCATTGGAAACTCCGGGTCTGGGCGATGAAGAAAAGCAAGGCATCTGGTATGAACTTGCTTCGGCGTACGAGGCGGAAGGCGATATGGAAAACGCCGGCCGTTATTTCGAGCAGGTATATGCCGAGAACATCGATTTTCGAGACGTCAGCGAGCGCGTCAAAAACGTTAGCGTGAGCCGTTAATTCGGTTGTTTACCAAAATCGAAAGGCGTTATAATCGGCGGTATGGTCGAAAAACTGACCGTCATTTTTTTTATTACTCTCTGCCTGCTGCTGGGCTTTTACCTGATCCTGTCGCCCTGGGACACGCTCTTCGGGAACTGGGGTGAGAACTATTTACTGGTGTTCGTTTCCGACCGCGCGGGCTTCCCGATCCTCCAAAAAACAGTTTCGTCAAACTGGTTCCGCGGAGCGGTAACTGGCCTTGGAGTCCTGAACATAATCATCGCCTTCTGGGAAGCGGCGCATTTTAACCAAAGCGTCGCGATGCTTCGTGGCGAGAAGACGACCGAGAAGTGACGCGTCTTCCGCCCCCGCCTTATGTTTGCCTTATTACTGAAGGCAAGGCGACCCCACAAAATTTTTCCGCGCAGAAACAGACAATTCTCGACCGCATCGGCGAGGCCGCCGCGGATGGGGTGAATCTCATTCAGATCCGGGAAAAGGCGCTTCCAGGAAGGCTTTTGTTCGACCTTGTGTCGGAAGCGGTGAATGTCGTCTCGAACCTGAACGCTCTTGTTCTCGTGAACGATCGGGTCGACGTCAGTATCGTGGCCGGAGCCGCCGGTGTACACCTACCGGAATCCTCTTTTTCGCCATCAATTGTCCGGCAGAAGTTCGGTGACGACATTCTGATCGGGGTATCCACCCACACTCTTGAAGCTGCCAGGAATGCCGGTGAAGCCGGCGCAGACTTCGCTTTTTTTGGCCCGGTCTTCGAGACTCCCGGCAAGGGACCGGCGGTCGGACTCCACATGCTCGAAAGTGTTTGCCGTCAGGCCGATGGTTTCCCCGTTATCGCACTCGGCGGCATCGATCCGGCAAACTGCGCGAGTGCGATCAACGCCGGAGCCGCAGGTGTCGCGGCCATCCGTTCACTGAATTCAACGGGAAGCAGAAGGCGGGTGTTAGGGGCACTTGGAATTCGTGGGCCCAGCTAAGATACTTTCCGTATGGACAAGTCGCCCGTTTGTTTGACGATTGCCGGGCTCGATCCCTCGGGAGGGGCCGGAATAATCGCTGATATCAAGACCTTTTCTTCATTCGGGTGCTTCGCGGCCGCCGCGGTTGCATCGATAACATTTCAGAACACCACAGGCGTTTTCGGTGCCGAGCATCAGACATCCGAAAGCGTTCGGCGTCAGGTGCAGCCTATCATCGACGATTACGAGATCGCGGCGCTGAAAACAGGAATGCTTCCCACCCGCGAGGTCATCGAAGAGGTCGCTATGCTGGTGGGTAAAATGAACGGACCCAGATTCGTCGTTGACCCGGTCGTTCGCTCGACGTCCGGCTTTGATCTGATCGATGATAAGGCCCTTCGGTCGCTGGTCGACTTCCTTTTTCCGCTCGCCGACCTCATTACGCCGAACAAGCCGGAGGCCGAGCGGATCAGCGGGATCGCGATCGAATCGATAGCGGATGTCGAAGCCGCCGCGGCCGCGATGCGGTCGATGGGTGCGAGAAATGTGCTGATCAAAGGCGGGCACTTTGTGCACGGGGAGACGGGGCGTGCCCGGGACTATCTGTTTTTGGGTGATGAGCTGCGATTGTTCGAATCGGACTACATCGAAACGAGGGCCACACACGGTACCGGCTGTACACTTGCGGCAGCTATCACAGCAAGCCTCGCGCGCGGAAGAGAGCTGGCCGAGGCGGTCGGTATTGCAAAGGAGTTCGTTACAAACGCGATCCGGACCGCGCCGATGCTGGGCCATGGTCACTCACCCATCAATTTACTCTGACGATTTGGCAGTACTTTGGAGTCGATGCAAAATCTGGCAGAATGTTTTCATCTCAACGTTGTTCAAAAGACCTCTTAGCTTTTGCCCATGGAACCGCAGAATCTCCACAAAGAACCCGAACAAGGCGGACTTCGGCTCGTCAGCGATGCGCGAAGTTTAGTTGAACGTCCAGCGATCGAAAAACAGTTCGTTAATTTTATGTTCTTCCGGATGAATCCGGAGTGGCGAAAGCTTAACCCCGATACAAAGAGTATTTTCAAGGCGGAGTTTCAGAGTGTTTTTGAAAGGTTCCGCGACGATTTCCTTCTGTTTACCTATTCTCTGGTCGGCTTTGATTCCAAGGCCGACATCATGTTCTGGCGCATTGGGACCTCGTTGGATCTGATCCAGGAGATGACCGCCAAGCTTTATCGGACAAGTCTTGGCAGCTTCTTTGAGATTGCGGATAATTACCTTTCCGTCACCAAAAAGATGATGTTTGTATCGGACGGTGCAGACGATCGTTATCGCGTCAGGGCGGGAGACAAGAAATATCACTTCGTTTACCCGTGCGCGAAGCATAAAGACTGGTACGAAAAAACGGGCGATGAGCGCGATGCGTTGATCCAGGAGAACTTTATGGTCGGAAAGCGCTTCCAGAACATAAAGATCCATATGACGCATGCGTTCGGTTTTAGCGAACAGGAGTACGTTATCTCATTCGAGACCGATGAGCCCAAAGATTTTCTCGCTCTTGCCGAGGAGCTGCGCGAAACCCCCGCTAGCAAGTTCACATTGCGTGGGATGCCCGTTTACACGTGCCGGCAGCGTCCCTTGATGGAGTGCCTTGACGCCCTGGGCTGATCATCAACCGCAAAACTGCAGATCCAGGGAAGAAGCCGTAACGGGATTCTGGGAAGCTGTTGTGTAGAACCGGAATGGTTATTGTTGCCAGAAAGTTTTTTGTTCGCGGGTTGGTTCAGGGTGTCGGGTTCCGGTATTTTGTCCAGCGCTCGGCGGCACGTCATCAGGTCCGCGGGTACGTGCGAAATCTTGATGACGGGCGCGTCGAGGCATTCGCCGAAGGCGGCGAGCCGCAGGTCGAAGCGTTCAAGCATGATTTGACGGCAGGTCCAACATATTCGAACGTAGAAGAGGTGGAAGAGATCGTGCTAGAGCCCACTAGGCTGTTTTCGTCGTTTCGAATCGAGCGTTGACTTCGATGAAGCTAGACGGATGCTGCCGTGATCGCGATCTGAGATCTGCAATTTCGAAGTCTGCGACTGAAACTTGAAGTTTGAAATCTGGAAATCAAAACTGACAACCGACAACTTTATCGATGGAAAACTTAAGAAACCTTATTCGCGAGGTGCCGGACTTTCCGAAACCTGGCATCAACTTTTACGACATTACTACGTTGCTCAAAGACCCTAGTGGGCTTGAGGAGACGATAGATTCGTTGACCGAGCAATGTCGCGGAATGGATATCGATACCGTCATCGGTATCGAATCGCGCGGCTTTATTTTCGCTGCCCCGCTCGCATATCAACTCGGCGCCGGATTTGTTCCCGTTCGCAAACCAAAGAAACTGCCTGGTGAAAAAGTTTCGGTATCTTACGACCTGGAATACGGCCAGGACACTTTGGAAATGCACAAGGACGCCGTCGGCGAAGGACATCGCGTACTGATCGTCGACGATCTCCTCGCGACGGGAGGAACCGCGAAAGCAGTCGTCGATCTTGTTGAAGGCGTCGGCGGGAATGTCGAAGGATTGTTATTCGTTGTGGAGTTGAACTTCCTCGGTGGCCGGCAGAAGTTTAACGGCTACAACGTAAAGTCGTTGATCGGCTACGACTCATAGCGATTTCGGATCTCGGAATGCGGATTTGGGATTGATTGTTAGGTAGTATGACCGACCCGGCCAAGTCGCACTCGCAGATTTGCATTCCGGATCCGCATTCCCAGATCCCGATGTTGACAATCCGCAATCCGAAATCCAAAATCCAAAATCAGCAGGCTCCCGTAGCTCAGTTGGATAGAGCGTTCGCCTCCTAAGTGAAAGGCCGCTGGTTCGAATCCAGCCGGGAGCACCATCACTTAGTACAAAACTCCCCAGCCCCTTGAAAGATACAGGTCCCCCGAAAAATACATAGCGTAACAAGCATATGTTACTTACGTACGCGATCAGTGTGTAGCGGCCAACCTTTGTTTTAGTGCCGCAGCTTGGTCTTCCATGCTGGTTCCGAAAATTCCCATTACACTGTCAAGGCTATAACCTAGTAGAAACGCGTTAACAGCTGTAACCTCGCTTATTCCCAACCCAACAGACAGGCCGACAAGGCCTATCAACGCCAAAAACATTTTGAACGATATTTGCCAGGCCTTAGCGTTCAAGAACTTGCTAATTCTCCCCAATGGAAAAACCGGCGGGAGGCCCTCGCTTGCTTGCGATCTCTTAACACTCGCCATCGCGATATGGACCATGATCCCAGCTAGGATAGCTCCCCAACCAATGAGTAGCGTTTGAGCGTGTACCGGTTCCAGCGGCCATTCGGATACCCAACCGAGTTGCTTGACGTAGCTGACCAACCAAAGACCGCCGGTGATAAGGCCAAACGCCACAGCAATAAAGGCGATGCTCCAGAACCTGCTCCACGGGTTGTCAGCATAGCGGTAGATCAACCCATTTACGGGATCAACGATTCCCCCTTTTACGGCACGCGGTGCCCACGCCAGGTAATTCAGGATATCCGAGCGCTCCTTTTGTGAAGGAATCTCGTCACTGAACACAAGATGAAAGGGTATATAGCAGCCCGGCTCCGATTTTTTCAGCCATGCGTTAACCCTACTGGGTATCGTCAAACAGCCAACCTCGTACACAATTTTACTGATTTGGCTGTTGAGCATATCGAGGTAATGCAATTGCTCCTGGGCTGAGAAGGAGTGACTCGGATCTACGAAGATAGGATTCTCTAACATCTGCTCCCAGCAGTTGTGCAGATGTCTAAGTGAATCCTCACCGGCATCGATCTGTTGTAGAAGGTCGCCAATGTCGTTCTTTGTCCTAATCACATAACCGGCGTGCATCGCAAGAGTCGACTCGCCCTTCCGCACGCTTTCTAAAACTGCCTGGAGATCCTGTACTTCTGCTCTCAACTCCCTAAGCAGCGCGAGCTGTAAAAGTCCATCGGATTTTCCGTGATCGCCATTTGGAGGGGCAGCCTGGGCGCGCTTGGGTTGCAGGGAAGCGGCCGGCGGGAACATAGCCCGCGGTAAGCCGGCGGATATTTTGGATCGTGGTTCACGATCATCGCGCGACGAGGCCACCGATACGCGATCGTCGTTTGGAAGATCTAGCGTTTTTACTCCGTTCTTATTGGTTTCGTTTGTAAAGTCGGACATGATGACTCACCTCCACATATTGCTTCAATGTTTTTCAAATGGTTTCCTAGTGTCTTCCCGGCCAGCCGAGTTGCACGGCCAGCATCGTATTGCCAACCGTTATCCTTTTCACTTGGCTCGGTTACCTCTGATTCCTGATCCCGGTGGGAGCCTTTTTAGACGGCCACTGCCTACCGGCGGAGCGATCGCTACACCATCCACGCCAAAGCGAGGTGAAATCCTTCGCCGACTCCTGACAGTCCGCGGGGTCCTCTCATTTTCTGTCTGAGAAATAGGTTCACTCTCGGGCAGAAATTCGGGCAAACTGAACAAGCCATCTTCGTTTTCTTTCTTAAATCTGGGCATGATGAATGACCTCCCGATATCGTTCTAAACACCAGATACCAACGCTTCTGGCACATAACCTATTCGATAACGGCTGTATAGAATCTGATCGTGCGGCTGGGCCTGGCCGGCCGTTTTATAAACGTTAAATCGCAAGTCATATACCGCGAGTCGACCGCTCGTCCGGTATGCTAAATGGTGGAGGAGGGGTGGTTGTCGAAGTGTTTGGTTTACCGCTTATTACTGGCTATGCGAAAATGTTCACAATTACCTGTGTGAATTCGCACGATATGCAGCTATACCGAAATACGCATCAAGGAGACAGAAATTACGGGCCAACTGCTCCGCATCGCGGGCGCACCGGGCCACTAAATAAAGCGTAAATACAAAGTCCCCTTGATTTATGGAATCGTAGTTTTAATGAACCTTTTTATTAAATGAACGGAAAAAACGGTATTAAGCACAGTGGCAGACATTACATGTCGCGATAGCCGTCATTATCTATTCATAAACTTCGAGTATCGCAAGAACCGCACTTCGACTGAGTGCGGTTTTTGTTTTTTGGTAGACAAACTCTCACTCAGCCGTGCTCCGACCTTCAAATTTACGGACGAATATGGCAAGTTAAAACGATGCAAAAGATCGTAACCGGGGAAGAAATGCGCGAGATCGACCGCCTCACCAGCGAGCGGTACGGAATTCCGCCACTGCTGCTGATGGAGAACGCGGCTAACGCCGCCAGCCGTGTGATCGTTGAGAGATTGGGCGGGTCAGTTGAAGGTAAATCTGTACTCATCCTGTGCGGAAAGGGAAACAACGGCGGCGACGGGGCGGCGCTTGGCCGTATTCTCTGGCAACAGGGAGCGGACGTCGAGGTCTGTTTGTTCGGCCTGGTCGAAGATACGAAGGACGAAGCGCGGGTGAATTTCGACATCCTAAAAAATGTCGCCGACGATGAGGGATTTGAGCTCACGCAGTCTGACCTGGCATTCGAGGAGATCACGAGTCTGGAGGAATGGCTCGATTACGATAGCTTGAATTTTCGTTGTGACGATCCCGACGTGATCGTGGATGCGCTGGTAGGAACCGGCCTGACGCGTCCACTCGATGGCGTCTTCGAGCAGGCGGCAGCGTTCATCAATGCATTCTGTGATGAAGACTGCGATTCGGGCACCCTAGTGGTTTCGCTCGATGTGCCTTCTGGATTGAATGCCGATTCGCCTGACCATCTCGGGGTAAATCCGCGCGCCCATGTGACCATCACTTTCACGGCACCGAAGCTCGCGAACGTTATGCCGCCGGCGTCGAACTGCAACGGCGAGTTGTTTGTCGCAAATATCGGCTCGCCTTGTAGTTTGATAAACGATACCCCCTCGCAAACTTTTGTCGCGGAAAGCGACGATGCCGCCCGCTGGCTCGTACAGACGCAATTTGCGACCGACTCATACAAGAACAAGCGTGGCCATGCTCTGCTGATAGCCGGTGCTGCGGACTACAGCGGGGCGGCCGTGTTGTGCGGCAACTCCGCGATCCGCTCGGGCGTGGGTGTAGTGACAATAGCAACCCCTGAATCATCCAGGGCCTCGCTTGTCGCTCGAGTCGCACCGGAAGTGATGGTTCGAGGCGTGGCCGAAACCGAGGGCGGGGCAATATCGGAAGATGCATTAGAGGAGATCAAGAACTTCTCGAAGAACGTCGACGCGATCGCAATCGGCAGCGGTCTCAGCTCGAGCGAAGAATCGACCCGGTCGCTCGTTCGACGTGTGGTCGAGGAGCGGACCACTCCGGTGATCATCGATGCGGACGGACTCAACTCGCTCGCACCTTTCGATCTATCCGGGTCCGCCGACTTGCCGCTTATCCTGACACCGCACGCCGGTGAATTTCAGAGATTGATCAGCGGCAACGGCGAAGTTGATTTAACAGATCGCATAACAGCTGCCCGAGGGTTCGCCCAGGGCCATAATGTGATCCTGGTCCTGAAAGGTGAGCGTGTGCTTGTCGCCGAACCCGGTGGCCGTGTCGTGATCAACCCAACCGGAAACTCTGGTCTCGGAAAAGCGGGAAACGGTGACACGATGACGGGAATCATCGCAGGCTTTGTTGCACAGGCGGTTTGTCTCAAGACCGATATTTTCGAGACAGTTGTCGCCGCAGTTTACGTCGCCGGCCTCGCAGGTGACATCGCCGCAAAGAGATTCGGGAAACGTGTCATGACCGCCTCGGATACGGCTGATGCACTCGCCGAATGTTTTCGCGGATTCGATGGATAACAAAACAACCCATGTCTCGGATTCACCCGAAGAGACTTTTCAGCTTGGCGAAAGGCTCGGCGCGTCGCTTAGAAACGGCGAGATTGTCCTTCTGACCGGCGGTCTCGGAGCCGGGAAAACATTATTCACAAAGGGAATCCTGAACGCGTTGGCTTTCGACATCGACGAAGTAAACAGCCCCAGCTTTACGCTTGTGAACCTGTACAAAGCAGAGTCGTTCAACGTTTACCACGTCGATCTCTGGCGGGCGAAGGCTTCGGAAGACATTGCATTTTCGGTCGGCCTCGATGAGATCCTGCATGATGAATCGGCGGTCGTGGTTATCGAATGGGCCGAGCGTCTCGGTCAGTTCAAGTTTGAGCGCCCTTGTTATGTGGTTCATATCCAGGGCGACGGAGACGACCCGCGAACGATCCGGATCGAACGCAAGGAAGAAAGCTCACCTGTTAACGTCTGACTTTCGCGCGATGAGACTCGCATACTTTCTTCTGCTTTGTTTGCTGCTCGGTGGCTGCGGACAACCCGGAGGATCCGCATCTAACTCCGGTGCTGCTCCTCAATTCGACGCGCGAGCGGCCGAGCTCACTAAGAAGAAAGAGTCGCTTGTGAGATTCTACAGACCGATGCAGGTTCGCGAGGGCGATTGGCTTGAATCGCATCCTGAAAACGGTGAGACGTTCGAGGAGTACATCCGCTCAAATCCTACTCTGCCGACTGCCGAACGAGATACGATCTACATCCAGCCGGTTGGGACATTTTCGGTCGAGCAGCGAACAGTGATCTCCCATGTCGCCGACTACATGCGAGCGTTTTATAACCTACCGGTCACGCTCCGTACACCGCGGCCGCTCGGAGACGTTCCGGAAGAGATGCAGCGGGTCCAATATCCGCGCAACAGGCAGATCCGTACGAGCTATTTCATTGATGATCTCTTGCCGAAGCTTCTCCCGAAGGACGCTGCCGCATTGATCTGCCTGACGAACTATGATCTTTATCCTGAAGACACCTGGAACTACGTCTTCGGCCAGGCAAACCTCGAAACGCGGGTCGGTGTCTGGTCGCTGTGGCGGCTCGAAAGGGAAAACGGAAAGAAGGCGAGTAGCGACCTCTTGCTCGCGCGAACGCTGAAGGTCGCCCTGCACGAGACCGGCCATATGTTCTCGATGCGGCACTGCACAAAGTATGAATGTCTGATGTCGGGCACAAATCACCTCGGCGAAACAGATCGCCGCCCCCACGACACGTGTCC
>DASUSJ010000148.1:0-9263 GCA_036375155.1 Pyrinomonadaceae bacterium | reverse complement strand
CCGGAATGCTTGCCGGCATAACGAATGCGATCGCAGAGATCAAGACTGGCATTCGAGATGCCCGTGCGATCGTTTCCCGAGACGACAGGGGCCTCATAGAAGTTACGGTCGAAGTCTTCGATAAGAAACATCTCGATAAGGTCCTGAGTGCGATTGGCAACGTTCCCGGAGTGATTGCCGTCGAAAGAGTTAACGCCTAGACCAACTTTATTTTTCAAGCTCAGTTTGGTATCATTCGCCTTTTGCTGAATCAGCGACCAAAAGGCAATTTTTAATGAGAGAGATTATTTCGACCGATAAAGCTCCCGGTGCGATTGGTCCTTACTCCCAGGCGATCAAGACCGGGGGAATGGTCTATTGTTCCGGCCAGATACCTATCGATCCCGAGACAGGCGAGTTCGTTTCGAGTGACATCTCGGAGCAGACTGAGCAGGTGTTGAAGAATTTGAGTGCGGTGCTTGATGCGGCCGGTACGGCCCTGGCGAACGTTGTCAAAACGACAGTATTCCTGGCTGACATGAGTGATTTCGCGGCAATGAATGAGGTGTACGGCAGATTCTTCAACGAGAACAAGCCGGCCCGAGCGACGGTGCAGGCGGCGCGGTTGCCACGCGATGCTCGAATTGAGATCGAATGCATCGCCACTGCCTGAGACCTCTTTTTCGCGGGGAAGTCGCAGACAAGAGAAAAGCCAAACACTGAGATTCAGCGTTTGGCTCTATAAACGGATTTGCCTGTTGTCAGGCTGCTTTGACAATTTTTCCCGACTTGATACAGCGGGTGCACACCTTCATCCGGCCGTTGCCGCCTGACGGAAGCTGAACGCGAACCGGCTGGAGATTCGGATTGAATCGCCGTCGCGTTTTGTTATTAGCGTGTGAAACATTGTTTCCGAACTGCGGGCCTTTCCCGCAAACGTCGCATCTCTGTGCCATATATTATTGCCTCCGATAAACCCGAGGTGCTTTAAACGAGTTTTCTGAAAACTCAAAAAGAGAGTTTATACCAAAATAAGAGTTACCCAGTCAAGCAAGAGGTAGCATCAGATAAATCAATGAGTATTAGTCAAGTTCAATTTACAAACGTTAGAGTTCTTTCCACTATGTTGGTGACGGCCCTGATCATCGTGGCCGGAGCCTGCGGTGGAGCATCGTCGAACTCAAGCCTGACCAGCGCTGATCCCAACGAGACCGCTGCGACCGTTAACGGAAAAGCCATCAAGATGGAGGAAGTGGAGCGCGCCATCAAACAACAGGCTCAGGGTCAGGAGAGCAAGCTGTCTCCGCTCGAACTCGCGGGTGCGCGGCTGCAGGTGCTGCAGGGCCTGATCGAGCAGGAAGTTATGTTCCAGAAGGCCGAGAAAGAAGGCGTGGTACCCAAGGACGAAGACGTGGCCGCCGAGATAAACAAGCAGAAAGTTGAAAGCCGGCTTTCGGCCGAGGAATTCGACCGACAGATGACGCGTGCTGGATTGAATGAGGCGGCGTTAAAAGAACAGGCGAAGCGTAGTATGGCGATCAAGGCTCTGGTGGATAAGGTGACGAACCGTATCACTACACCCACCGAATCTGAGATTGAAAGCTTCTTCAAGGGTAATCCCGAAATGTTTGTGAAGAGGCGGGGTGTCCGTCTCGCGGCGATCGTCGTGGATCCATCGAACAGCGGCCAAGGCGATGTGACGATCGACGATGCATCCGCAGATCTGAAGCTCAAAGAGATTCTCGGAAAGGTCCAGCAGCCAGCATCTGATTTTGCGGCTCTTGCGCGGGAATATAGTGAAGACCCGTCAAAATTTCAGGGGGGCGATCTGGGATTCTTAAGCGAAGAAGAATTGAAACAGAGCTATCCGCAGCTCGTTGCAGGGTTCATGAACCCGCAGTTCGCGGTTGGCCAGATCACCAATCCCGTGCCCATAAACGGCAAGGCGTATATTTTCAAGCTGCAGGAGCGCGTTGAGAAAGAAGAAAACTTGACCCTAGAAAGTCCGAATGTGAGACCGCAGATCAATGAGCTGCTGGTGAATAATCGGAAGCAGCTTCTCGCGGCATCGTACCAGGCGATCGCAATGAACGAGGCAGAGATCGACAACCTTCTTGCCAAGAAGGTTGTTGAGAACCCGAACGAGTTAAGCGGAGCGCGCCCCGCCGCACCGGCGAACTCTAATACCGCGCCTGCGAATACGAATCCTGCTCCTGCAAACTCGAACGCGGCCGCGGCGACAAACGCAAATTCACCGTCGAATTCGACTCGATCGACGAACGCGAACGTCCCTGCCGGTTCGAATCCTTCGCGATAGGATCGTTTCGAACAGGCGGACAGGCGAGCGTATTTAGTCGTTCGCTCTGCGAACAGTTTCCCCTGCTGTAAAATTCAAGTAGCCGGCTCGAGTGTCGGCTACTCTTTTTTATGCTTTTCAGGCTATCGGACATTAAGAAATCGTACGGCGGAACCGAGATCCTTCGTGGTGTCTCGTTTCAAATAAACCCCGGCGAAAAGGTCGGCCTTGTCGGACGTAACGGTGCAGGCAAGACAACCGTTTTCCGCTTGGTCACACGCGAAGAGGTTCCGGATTCCGGTGAGATAGTTTCGATGAATGGCCTCAAGATCGGATTGCTGCAACAGCATGTCGATTTTTCCCGGGATGAGACCGTGCACACGGCGGCGCTCTCCGCATTCAAAGAGATCCACGACATAGAGGCAGAAATGCGTCTGCTGGAGACGCGGATGGAATCGGACCACTCGGAAGACGTGCTCGATCGTTACGCTGAGCTTCAGCTCGCATTCGAACATGCAGACGGTTTCACGTATTCCGCCCGAGCAGAATCGATCCTGATGGGAATGGGTTTTCCGAAGGAAACCTGGTCGCAGAACGCCGCGACTCTTTCGGGGGGGCAGAAGAATCGGCTCGGAATGGTTCGGCTCCTGCTATCCGGAGCGGATGTCCTTTTACTCGACGAGCCGACAAATCATCTTGACGTGAACGCGGTCGAGTGGCTGGAAAACTTCCTCCACGATTTTGATAAAGGGTATGTCGTCATCAGCCACGATCGCTATTTTCTGGATCGGACGACGGACCGGATCATCGAGATCGAGAACGGCCGCGCTAGTACATACAAAGGAAATTATTCAAAGTTTCTCGTAGAACGCGAGCTTCGTCGCGAACAGCAGCGCCGGGAATACGAGAATCAGCAGTCGATGATCGCGAAAACACAGGATTTCATTCGTCGTAATCTGGAGGGCCAGAAAACGAAGCAGGCCAAATCGCGGCGCAATATGCTGGAGCGGCTTGAACGCGTCGACGCGGTCGTATCCGAAAAACATGGCGGTAACTTCGGCCTCAAGAAAGTCGAGCGAACGGGTAACAATGTTCTGACCGTTGAAAGCCTCGCCGTCGGATTCGGACGTCAGGTTCTGGCGTCGAACCTGAATTTCTCGCTGATGCGAGGTGAAGTGCTCGGGATAATCGGTGGGAATGGAACAGGGAAGACAACCCTCTTGAGAACCTTGTTGGGGGAACATCGCGAGCTATCAGGAACGGTCCATTGGGGAACCAAAACTGACATCGGCTACTACACGCAGAACCTCGACACACTTGAGCCGCGGAATGAGGTGATACAGGAGCTTCGGCGCGTCGCGCCGCTGGCTGACGGTGGTGAGTTGCGGAGTTTCCTTTCACGCTTCTTGTTTTATGGCGACGACGTATTCAAGCTGGTTGGCGATCTTTCCGGTGGCGAAAAAGGAAGGCTGGCGCTCGCAAAACTCATTTACTCGCGCAAGAACGTCCTCATCCTCGACGAACCTACGAACCATCTGGACATTCCTTCTCGCGAAGCGCTTGAAGCTGCGCTCGATGAGTATGACGGCACCATCATCACGGTCAGCCACGACCGTTTCTTTCTCGACAAGATCGCGACACAGATCCTCGCGTTTGAGGATGGTGAAGTGGATGTGTTTCACGGGAACTATACTGACTATCACGATTGGCGAGCAGCGCAAGACGCGAACTCTCGGGCTGGTTTCGTTATCGCAAGCCCGACTGTGCGTCCACCCGGCGGAGACGATGACTCAAGTTCTACCGCGGCTCCGGTCTACCTCAGCAAGAACCAGCTTGACCGCCTGGAGAAACGGATTGGTGAGATCGAGGCGGAGATCGCAACGCTGGAAGACGAGCATGCAGAACTTACAAATGAACTCGGCCTGCCGGAAGTTGTTGCGGACTACCCGCGTCTTCAAGAAGTGACGCGTAAGTTTGAAGAAAAGGAAGCACGGATACGCGAATTATATGAAGAATGGGAGACATGCCTGCAGTCTCGATCTTCAGTCGGCTAAAAGTCTGTTCAGGACTCCAGGCGGTAGTTTGGAGCTTCCTTCGTGATGATCACGTCGTGAACGTGCGATTCACGAAGACCGGCGGACGTGATACGAACAAACTTCGCGTTCTCCTGCAACTCGTTTATCGACTTGCAACCGGTGTAGCCCATCCCGGCACGTAAGCCGCCGACCAGCTGCGTCACCATCTCCGCGACCGTGCCCTTGTAGGCGACCCTTCCTTCGATGCCTTCGGGAACATACTTCGAATCGGCAACCGTGCCTTCTTGTGCGTACCGGTCGCTGGATCCCTTCTTCATCGCACCGATCGATCCCATTCCGCGATATGTTTTGAAGTTTCGGCCCTGAAAAAGAATGACCTCGCCTGGTGCTTCTTCCGTACCGGCGAAAAGCGAACCGATCATTACGGAATCGGCTCCGGCCGCGATCGCCTTTGCAACGTCTCCGGAGAACTTTACGCCGCCATCGGCAATGACCGGTACGTCGGAGCCCTTCGCCGCGTTCACGCATTCGAAGATCGCCATTATCTGCGGCACGCCGGCTCCTGTTACGACGCGTGTAGTGCAGATCGATCCGGGCCCGATGCCTACTTTCACGGCATCCACGCCGGCGGAGATCAGCTCACGTGTCGCCTCCGATGTCGCGACGTTTCCCGCTATAAGTTCGAGGTCGGGAAACTTTCCTTTCACCTTTTTAACCGCATCTATCACTCGAGAGCTGTGGCCGTGTGCGGTATCGATCACGATCGCATCTACGCGGGAATTGACGAGGGCTTCGGCGCGTTCCATATAGTCACCGGTCGCACCGATAGCGGCCGCGCAACGCAAACGTCCGAGACCGTCCTTTGCGGCATGCGGAAATCTTATCGCCTTCTGGATGTCTTTTACGGTGATCAGGCCTTTGAGATGCCCGTCCCCATCCATTACCAGCAGCTTCTCGATCCGGTGTTTCTGAAGCTTTACCTTGGCCTCATTCAAAGTCGTACCGACGGGCACCGTAACGAGCGGCTGCGGGGTCATCACCTCGGAAACCGGTATGTCGAATCGCGTTTCAAACCGAAGATCTCGGTTTGTGATGATCCCGACCAGCAACCCTTCGGCGTTCACGACCGGGACGCCACTGATCTTGTAGCGGCCCATGATATCCAACGCTTCGGAGACAAGTGCGCTGTCGTTAATGGTCACGGGGTCGACTATCATTCCGGATTCGCTCCGTTTCACCTTGTCTACTTCTTCTGCCTGCTGCTCGACCGAAAAATTCTTATGAATGACGCCGATTCCGCCTTGCTGGGCGAGGGCGATGGCCAGCGCTGCCTCTGTAACGGTATCCATCGCGGAGGAGCAAAGCGGAATATTTAGCTCAATTCCACGCGAGAATCTGGTCTTCGTATCGACCTCGCCGGGTAGGATCTCCGAATACGAGGGGACGAGTAGCACGTCGTCGAATGTCAGTCCTTCTTTTATTTCCTCAATGTTCATAAATCAGAAAGTAACAAAAAAGCCCGCACGCTTTCGGCAGGCCAACTGATCGGCAGTTGATGTTTTCAAAACTCGCGACCAAAACCGAACACATCTCAGTTTGGTGACGGTCTCGCAGCGGGAGGCCGGCCGACGATTATCGGCGTGGGCGAGCGTCGCGGCGTCGGCTGTGGAGTAAAAGCCGGACGCGGCGTTGTTTCAACAGGCCTGGGCGTAGAAGTCCTCGGTACCGGAGCCGGGCTGCTCGTGGTTTGTGTAGCCGTTGATGTCGCCTGAGGTGAGGGCGATGTAGAAGGCGGTACCGGAGTTCCGACCGCGATAAGCTGCCCACTTTCCATTATTTGTGCGACGTTCTCCTTGTTCACCTCGAACTCGATGTTGCCTCTAGGCGGAGGAGCGGGTGCCGCCACCTGTTTACCATTCAGTAAGATCTGTACCTTGTCCGCAAAGCCTCGGTAATACCTGAGCTTGACCCCTTGCTGCGCCGTGTATGTCTTCGGGGCCCCAGGCGACACTTCGTCGTAAGCAAGATTTCCATCGACCGTCGAAGTTACCGAGACCTTTTCTGACAGCGCCCGGAACTCAAGTCGGATCTCGTTCGGGACCGGAAGCGGTTCCGGATTCACAGCGCCCTGCGGCTCGACGTTAGAGCCAACGTCCGCGTTGGAATTAACCGAATTTGTAGCGACAGCCGGCGCGTCCGACTGGTTCTGAATGTAGTTGACGACGAACAAGATTCCACCCGTCATGAGTGCCAATATTATTCCGGCAAAGACGATAGTCGGCACAAGTGACGACGCGGAGCGATCGTCCGTCAGCACCTCAGGCCGATATCTGGGCGGTTGCGATTCACTTTGCTGTTCTTCCGTCTGAGCGACAAGCCGGGCGTAGTCCTGCAGCGCTTCCTGTTCATCGATACCAACGTACTTCGCGTACGCTTTTACAAAGCCCTTATTAAAAATACCGCCCGGAAGCGGTTTGTAGTTGTCGTCTTCGATCGATTTTAAGTAGAGGGACGAAATCCTGGTTTGTTCGGCAACCTCGCCAATAGATATACCTCGCTCTTCGCGAGCCTGTCGCAATTTTTCGCCCAAGGATGCTGACATGTCTAAGTGGTGTTCGCCGGACCGAAAGTGCAAATATCGCTATCGACTTAAAGTTGAAATATAGCTTTCTTAAAAGACGGTTGTCAATCAATTGAAACTCGATTCATTCAATGTTTACCGCTTGATTATTAAGTTACGAGCGTGTTAGGTTTAAGCATAATTCACGTCGTGCTGTAGAATCTCAAAAGGCAAAAAAGCGAGGAATTCATAATGAGTCTAGAAGCGCTCGGGATGGTCGAAACCAAGGGTTTCGTCGGAGCTGTTGAGGCGGCCGATGCGATGGTAAAGGCGGCGAACGTCCAGCTGATCGGTAAGGAGTATATCGGCGCCGGATACGTGACGATCTTTGTCCGGGGCGATGTCGGTGCCGTCAAAGCAGCGACCGATGCCGGCGCGGCCGCGGCCCGGAGGGTTGGTGAGCTGATAAGCGTTCACGTTATTCCTCGACCACACACTGAAGTTGAAAGAGTTCTCCCCCGCGGTGGACGCATCGGTCTCAGCCCGGACGAAAAGGCGCTGGGAGGAGGCGGCGGACGGCAACTCGGCGCGGGTGAGACGACCGGCACTGGTACCGGTATTCAGGGAAACAAGAGTAAGACGCGGTGACGCGGTGAAGGGGAGACGCGGGGAGAGATTTCTCCGAGTCGCCGTGTCGCCCACTCGCCCCGTCGCGTAAAAGCTAATGGGCGACAAAGATCTAATTGCACAGCAAGAGGCACGGGATGCGGTTGAGGCCGCCCACCGTGCCTTTCAAACTGTAGCGCAGTTCGATCAGGCGGAGATCGATCACATCTGCGGCGCGATGGCAGAGGTCGCACTCGCTGAATCCGCGCGTCTCGGCCTGTTGGCACATGAAGAGACGGGCTTTGGAAAGGCTGAGGATAAACGCGAGAAGAACCGATTCGCGGCGGAAGATGTTTGGAACTACTTCCGGAGCATGAAAACCGTCGGCGTTGTTGCCGACAGCGGAAGCATTGTCGAGATAGCAAGCCCGCGTGGGGTCGTGGCCGCAATCATTCCCTCGACAAATCCAACTTCAACCGCGATCTTCAAGATCATTATCTCGATAAAATCGCGGAACACGATCGTCCTCTCGCCGCACCCGTCAGCGGCACGATGCATAGCAGAAACCACTCGCGTAATGCGAGATGCGGCCGTCGCGAACGGCTTGCCGGCCGAGGCGATATATTGCATCGAGAACAGCACTATCGAGGCGACCGAGACCTTAATGAAGCACAAGCGAACGGCCGTGATTCTTGCCACCGGCGGGATCGGCCTGGTGCGTGCCGCCTACTCTTCGGGAAAGCCGGCGTTCGGTGTCGGACCGGGAAACGTACCGGTTTTCATCGACCGTTCGGCCGATTCGGAGAAGGCGGTGAGGGACATCTTGACTGGAACATGCTTCGATAACGGGACGATCTGTGCATCGGAGCAGTCGGTCGTCGTTGATGCTCCGCTCGAATCCGAAGTCCGAGAACAGTTCAAGGAGCAGGGTGGTCATTTCCTGAATTCGGCCGAGGCCGATGCCGTCGCTAAGGTGTTGTTGACTCCGCAACGTACTCTGAATCCCGGTATCGTTGGGAAGTCGGCGGAATACATCGCTAATCTTGCAGGAGTTTCTATCCCGAGCGGGACGCGCTGTCTGCTTGCCGACTGCGGCGGCGTCGGACGCGATTTCCCGTGGTCGATCGAGAAGCTTTCCCCGACACTTGCATTCTTTGTGGTCGACGGATTGGATGCCGGGGCCGATCGCTGCTTTGAAATTTTGCAATACGGAGGTATGGGACATACTGCCGGTATGCACACACAAAGCCGCGAAGCGGCGATCGCTTATGGCGAGAAAATGCCGGCTTCACGTGTGGTTATTAATTCTCCAACGACGCATGGTGCAATTGGGTTCTCAACGGATCTCGCTCCTTCGATGACGTTGGGCTGCGGGTCGTGGGGCGGGAATGTCACTTCGGACAACGTATCGCCGATCCATCTTATGGACATCAAGCGTGTTGCTTGGGAAACTAAACCGGTAGGTGCCGAGCGGGTTAAAGAGCAACAGACCAAACCCACCGTAAGAGTTCAGTCACCGGCACCGGCGATCGCGAAGCCCAAGCCAAGTCGCGAGCAGATCGCGGCGATCGTCGATCAATTCCTCAGTAAGAAGATAGCTGATACTCCGCTACCTGCACCGCCGGCCGAAACCCCAGCAACGGAGTCGCCGGTGAAGACAGTTATTCATGAGCTTCGCCCGCAGTCTTTGACGGAGAATGGAGCTAATCGCACTCCGGTGGATTTTGTCAGTGAGACTGATGTTCGGGCCGCGATTGAAAAAGGAGAAAAGATCTACATTACTTCC
>DASUSJ010000147.1:0-7222 GCA_036375155.1 Pyrinomonadaceae bacterium | reverse complement strand
TCAAGTATTTCGGCGTGCTCGGTAGCAAAGCAAAAATGTCGGCGATGTTCAAAACCCTCCGCAGCGACGGAATCCCCGACACCTCGCTAAACCGCATCCGAACGCCCGCCGGCCTCCCTATAAACAGCCGAACACCGGAAGAGATCGCCGTCAGCATTGCGGCTGAGATCATCTCCGTGAAGAACGGCTGAGATAAAAAGTTACCTTGCGAAAGACGTGACGACCGCTGTTCAGATAGCGAACGTTGTCACGTCTAAAAAAGGATCTTATGGCAAGACAACTAGTACTTTCGCTGGACGGTCGCGAATTTCCTGTCGCGTTAGTGAAGATCGATCGGGAAAAGCTGTACGGATCGGTCGAGATCGAGGCATTCGACGAAAAAGGGCGCGAAGCGTCGTTAAGAGTTCTCGCCGCCGATGGTAAGACGCTGATCGACAAGGGCGGGACCGCGTTAACAACGGTAAATGAGAAAGGCAATTCCGTCGATCGGTCGTCACTCCAGGCCGTCGATGAAGATGGGGATCCGATCGACCCCGTTCCTTCGTCATTCAATGCGCCGAACGTATTGGATCGCACGACCAGTGATGATTACCTTGCCCAAATGGTCAAATCGGTCTACCTGCTTCAGCCGCCCGAGGACGGCGACATCAGGTACCTACTCGATCATCTCGACGGCGAACAGATCTTTACTTTTCCGTTCAGTTGGCGCGGCGGCATAGATTACGACAAAGCGTTCGTACTCGGCGCCGACAATGAGGCGTTCATGGTCGTCGGGAAACAAACCGAGTTCAAGTTTCTAAGATTGAATCAGGCAACGACGTTGCTCGACTCGACCGAAGAAGAGGAGATCTCCGCGGACGATCTCGATTTCGATTTAATCTGATTCCGGTGATTTTTTCCGTGTGTTCGGTGTATTTGTATTTTGAAGTTCGAACCTTGTTCGTGTGATTTGGTGTGAGTTAGTGGTTCCAGTTCGTCGTCGGATATCTGGAACCACTAACTCACACCAAATCACACGAAGAAGAACAGGAAATAGGAACCGTAGAGTTCGAGGGTTCAGCCCATCGAGACAATAGCCACGGAACACACAGCAAACAATTGGAACGCGAAAGAATATGCCGATTAACATAAGTAATCCAAAAGGTAGGGATGCGGTTGTCGCGTTTGAAGGTCTGATGCCGAAACGCGAGGTCCGCTACGTCGATGAAAAAGGCAAGCCGGTCACGACGCGGAAGCTTCTCAAGACGGACGTGACACACGATCTGAACGAGCTTTTGAAGAAAAAGAAGAAGCTTGAAAAGATCGCCGACTCTCTGATCAAGGACGACCCGGAGATCGACATAGAGCAGTTCGGAATGTTCCTCACTGACACGTCGCGCGTCTACGTCACAAAGGCCGGGATCGTCCATCTGGTTGAAGAGTTCGAGGTCGTCACCAACCCCGACGGCAGTCTTCGTGAGCGTCGCCCGCGAGTTAAGGCCCCGCAGAATATCAACAGCGAGTTCCCTATCAGGTGGACCGGCAAGTACATCAAGAAAGAAGAGGCTATCACTAAGTTTGTCTTCACCAACAAAAAACAACTGGTACATGTTAACGGGCTCACCTTCGACTTCCTGTTCGACATGGCAAAGGAGCTGGACAAGAAAAAATCCTTGCTGCTGATCCGCGGCGGTGAAAAGGGTAACGAGCCGATCGTGATGAATCGCGGCGGCAAACCTTACAATGCCTTTCTCGAAGGCCGCGTTCAGAAAGACGCATATTGCCTCGTCATGCATCTCTCGAACATGGAGCTGAAGAAGCCAAAGATCCTCGATGCCGCTGAATCTTGATTTCGACAAGAAGAAATTCACCTGTAAGTTCGACTACTGTATCGGCAAGGCCGCCGATCTGGCCGACCCTTCCCTCCACGTAAAATCCCAGGAATACAAACGACGGGTTAGCGGCTCGACGCGTGCAGTCGCGGGCGAAGACGCGTTCCGGATACCGAAGGCCCGTGGCTATTTCGTTTCGAAGAAGTATGACGGCGAGTTCGCTCTCCTCTTCTTCGACGGGAAGAACCTTATTTCCGTAAATCCCGGAGCGACGGTTCGGGCCGGCCTGCCCTGTCTCGACGAGGCCGAAGCTGCGCTCAAAAAAGCGAAGGTCAAGAGCTGCACCTTCGCAGGCGAGTACTACATTCGCGAAGGAGCGACGAAGGGCCACCCGGTACAGCAGGTCGTGGGCATCCTTCGTAAACCCGACTCGAGAAAACAGCTCGAGAAGATCGGCCTCGCAGTGTTCGATGTCGTTCAGGTAAACGACGAAGCAGTGACGAACGTCGCTAAGGTGTTCGAGCATTTGCAGAAGTGGTTCGGGAAAGCGAAGAGCGTTCATCCCGTCGACCATCGGAAGGTAGACAGCAATGACAAGATCATGGAGGCGTTCACCGAATGGGTTATCGGTGAAGGGGCTGAAGGGGTTGTCGTACGCCATGACAGCGCCGGGATCTTCAAGATCAAAACGCGGCACAACATCGACGTCGCGGTTATCGGCTTTTCAGAGGGTACCGAAGATCGGAAAGGCATGCTTCACGATCTGCTCGTTGCGGTTCTGCGTGATGACGGCACGTTCCACGAGTTCACGCGGGTCGGCGGAGGTTTCACGGACGAGGACCGGCGCGAATTTGTGAAGATGTTTCGCAAGCGTATCGCGCCGTCGGAATACGTTGCGGTGAATAACGATTACGTCGCTTACGAGATGATAAAGCCGGGGCCGGTCATTGAGATCTCTTGCCTGGACCTTATCGCTGAACGCGCACGTGGCGGGCCGGTGAACCGCATGGTCCTTGAATGGGACGGCAAGCGTTACAAGGCATTGCAGCGTCTCCCGCTTGTGAGCGTGATCTCGCCGCAGTTCGTCAGCATCCGTGACGACAAGGAAGCGGTGGTCGACGATGTAAATATCAGCCAGGTCAACGACCTCGTGAAGGTTCCCGAGGTCGACAAACCGGCGCATCTCGAGAAAGCGCAGCCGAGCGAGATGCTGGAACGCCAGGTCTACACAAAGACGATGAAGGGCAACAAGATGGTCCGCAAGCTTCTCCTCTGGAAAACAAATAAAGAAGAGCAGCCCGACTTCCCCGCTTTCGTGGTATATCTCACCGATTTTAGTCCGAACCGCCAAAACCCCCTCGAGCGCGACATCAAGATCGCCAGCACGGAAAAAGATGCAAGGCAACTGTTCGACGCCCTCGCAAAGAAGAACTTCATCGGCGGCTGGGAGAAAGCCTAACCATTTTGGGTTTTAGATTTTGGATTTTGGATTCGTCGTGGTGGAACCGAAATCGGGTAACCAGACTGGCAAATCCAAAATCCAAAATCTAAAATCCAAAATCGATATGGCTGCTCCTTTCGCTGAATTTGCCGGCAACAAACGGCTTCTTTGGATCGCGTCCGAATGGGTGCGGTACGCGGACAAGCTCGCCGAGTGGGCGATGGAGCGTCTAGTGAATCGCCGTGATGTCTGGAGCCAGTACACGCTCAAAGACGGAAAGATCGGCGTAGTAATGCTCCCGATCGTCGAGCGGCGCAAGATGGGCACCGATATGGTGACGCTCAACAAGCTTCACCGTCACTTTTCCGGTAAATCGCCCGCGCACCTCATCGGTCTTCATTCCATTTCTGATCACAGCACATGCAAGTGGTTCGCGATCGACGTCGATCTGCATGACGAAACCGTTCCAAATGCGGGCGAGATAGCCGAGGCGAATTTTAATGCCGCTCTCGACTGGGCCGAGCGGCTTCGCGAGATGGGAATGGACCCGATGCTGATGGACAGCAACGGCGTCGGCGGCTATCACGTCTGGGTGTTGCTCGACAAGGAATATCCTTTAGCCAATGTTTACGATTTTGCGGACGATCTTCGTTCCGACTGGCAAGATCTGGGACTGCCGCGCAAGCCTGAACAGTTTCCGCCGAAACGAGCCGTCGCACCGGACGATCTTCCCTACACTCTTCGCACGCCCGGGCGCCATCACACTCGTCACCATTACACGCGGGTGTGGAACTTCGACGCGGTAGCTGGAGAGAATGAGTGGCTCGAAGGTGGCGATGCGATCGAGGCGATGCTCAACACTCGTCTCTCGAAGCTTCCGAAGATCAAGCGAGCGAAGAATAAGAAGGCTGCCGAGCCGAAGCCGTCGACACCGCGGAAGACGAAAACAGAACCCACGCGTCGCCGGGTGTGCGTCGATCTCGATGGCGTGCTTGCGAAATATGACCGTTGGAAAGGTATCGACCATTTTGGCCAACCGATCCCTGGTGCGCTTGAGTTCATGCAAAAGCTCTCGAAGTTCGCGGAGATCACGATATTCACATCCCGCTGCGCGCAGGATGTTCTCGAAGGATCCCGTATAACACCCGGCCAGCTCCGCGTGAAGGTAATCGAGTGGCTAGAAAAGCATGACTTCCCTTATACAGACGTATACATCGGTCAGGGTAAGCCACGAGCGGCGGCTTTTATCGACGACCGGGCAGTACATTGCAGTCCGCAACGTGATCCGGATGCCTTTGCCGAGGCCCTCAAGATGACCCGCATGCTAGTTAAAAAACCCCACGGCATTCCGAAAATCTGAAGAGTCGTTCGAGTCTATCGAAGTCGCAAGTCTTTCGTGTCTTTTCGTGTGGTTCGTGTGTTTCGTGGTTCTGCCTTCGCAGATAGCTTCGTGTGGTTGTTGGTAACCTCGATTACGCCCATATAACCACGAAACACACGAACCACAAGAAAAAGACACGAACGGACTCGACAGACCCAATGGACTCGACACACTCGACAGACTTGCTAGACTCCCCGGGGAACAAACTCCTCCTTCCGGTGTCTAACTGAGCGACGGTTGGCACCGGGCTTCTTGAAAGGGAGGAATTGAAATGTTTGACAAGCTTATCGAATCGAATTCGGTCCAGGCCGATTTCAAGCCCCGCCGCAAATTCTTCATGGTGTCATCCGTTCTGGTTGGGATCGCATTCCTGACCGCTGTCGTTTTTAGCTTGTATGCGCAGGACCTTGACCTGGGCACCAACGATTTTGAGATTACTCGAATGCTTGCTCCGATCGTCGCCGATGCACCCGAACCCGAGCCGCCTCGGCAGCAATCACAAACGCAAGAACGAAACGAACAAGCGAAAACGGAGTTGCCGTCAAGGCAGCAGTTAATAGCGCGGATCGACCAGCCGCAGAAAGCCCCTACGGAAATTTCAACCACGCCGTTCAGGGGAATGACGATACCTGACGGGGCGTTCACCGTGAATCCTTATGCCCCCGAAACCAACGGCAGGGCAGCAGAGACCGGTACAGGAACATCCTCGACGGGATCAGGCGGACCGGAAGTAGCAGACTCAACGCCGATGAGAGTTGTCGAGCCGCCGCCGATCATCCCTAAAACAGAGGCGCCGAAATCGAGAACTCAGTCGAAAGGCGTGGTAAACGGAATAGCCCTTAGCCTGCCAAAACCCCCGTATCCGCCGCCCGCAAAAGCGATCAACCTGACGGGAACCGTGAATGTGCAGGTATTGATAGACGAGTCCGGCGATGTCGTCTCCGCAAGAGCGGTGGACGGTCATCTATTGTTCCGGGCGGAAGCAGAACGAGCGGCACGCAAAGCAAAGTTCAGGCCGACGCTGCTTTCAGACCAGCCGGTGAAAGTGACCGGTGTGATCGTTTACCGGTTTTCAAGGTAGGAAGACCTCTCTTCGCGGCTTAGCGGCTTTGCGAGAACAAACCAGTGTGTTCTCGCAAAGCAGCTAAGCCGCAAAGAAAATCAAAGCCAGGGAATCATTTTTGTTGCTTGCGAGGCTTCAGAAGATCAATGAGACCGTCGGTGTCCAGGTCATAGATCGGGACATCGAAAAGCGACTTCAGTTCGTCAACAGACATCCCGTCGATAAGAACCGGCTCGTCAGATTTAATGGTGTGTTTTGGAATGATGACGAAGTCACCCTCGATCTCACCGGCGACGTTTCGGTAATCCTGCCCGCTGAGCAAACCTGCTACAGAGACATCGCCGCCGAAGTATGTGTTCGGGACCGCCACGACGTGCAGCTTTGTGCTGAATGCTGAGTTGAATCGATCGATAAGGCCGCGGAGTATTGGGGCAAACATCTCGCCGGTGAGGATCGTTCCATACAGCTCAGTACCGCCCGCGTGAGCTAGCGGATGAGACAGGTCAGTACCGCCCGCGTGAGCGGGTGGGTGATACGTGGCGTCGGAGAAACTCAGCGGCAACATCGCGGCCGCGTGAACTCGCGGATGCCCGACCCGGGACAATCCCGTAGACGCACGCCCGCGACGTATCATCGCGTCGAATCTGGTCACAAACGACCGCACCATTCCGACGCCGTCTTCGATCTGCGGGTAGTTCCCGTAATGTCTTCGCGACGGGATATCGACACCGCCTTTGATGTAGATCTCGTCACCGAGAAACGCAAACGTCGTCCCCAACGTCCGGCGGAATTCCCGCTGCAGTTTTTCGACTTCTTTTATGGTCCGTTGACAGAATTCCGGCGTGACCCGCGTTAGACGCTCGTCGGTGTTGTAGCGTGTGAGCGCGACCGGGACAACGGCAGTACTGATGACTTTCGGAAAGTGTCCCGCGAGATCCCGTAATGTTTTCTCGAGGATCGCTCCGTCGTTGATCTTCGGGCAAAGCACGACCTGGGCGTGGATCTCGATGTCATTGTCCAGCAGGCGCTCAAGCTTTCCTGAAATATCGGCGCGTTTTTCATCGACGCCAAGCAAATAGGCGCGCGTTTTAAGATCGGTCGCGTGGATCGAAACATACTGCGGCGAGAGACGCTGCTCGACTATGCGATTCATCTCGTCCTCGGTTATCGAGCTGAGCGTCGTGTAGTTGCCGTAAAGGAAGGAGAGCCTGATATCCTCGTCGCGAACGAACAGGGATGGGCGTGCGTCCTCCGGGTTGCCTTTGCAGAAACAAAAAATGCATTCGTTGGCACATTGCCGCGGAACGATCTGCTCGAACATCAGACCCAGGTCCTCGCCCTCTTCACGATCGAACTCGATCTCGACGGTCTGACCGTCGGGCTTTTTGACCTGGAATGTAAGTTCGGTCTCGCCGGCGGTCTGGAACCGGAAATCAAGATAGTCCCGAACCTGTCGCCCGTTGACGCGAACGATTCGGTCGTTCGGCGCAAGTTCAAGCTCCTCCGCGACACTTCCCGGCGAAACT